>JAGWSK010000552.1 GCA_028869355.1 Alphaproteobacteria bacterium
ACCGCGTCGCCGATTTCATCTTCGGTGACGATCCAGGGACCGACGGGACAAAATGTATCGAAGCCTTTCCGTGTCACCCGTTCTTCCTTGCCCCGAATGACCGCGTCAATCAGGCAGGAATAACCGAATACATATTCGCGCCAGTCATCTCGGACGATGTCGCGGCCCTGCTTCCCTATGATGATCGCAAGTTCGCATTCGTGGTCGATACGGCGCCCGGAATTCACCGGCAGAACGATCGGGTCCGAAGGGCCGCTGAGCGATGACGGAGGCTTTAGAAAAAATCCTTGATTGTTGGCGCGATAGGACGAGCCCATTTCAACCCCGTGCTCGTGATAGTTGACCGGATAGGCGACGATTTTGTTCGGCCACGGCACGGGGGTGCGCAGCCTGACCGATGCCAGCGGAACGCCTGATCCACTCACGGCGCGGGTCAGTTTGGGCCGGTACTCGTCGAAACCGGCAATCAGGCGATTGATTGCCACCGGCGGCCACTCGTTGGCCTTTGCCCCGATTGCTTCTGTCACATCAATTATGCTGTCGCCGTTCACAACTCCGATGCAGCCGCCGTCAAAACGCGCAATCTTCATCTGCCGTCCTTTCGCTTAAGCCGCGGCCAGTATTTGCCTGATTATGCGAGGGCCTTTTCGCCGGTTGAAAAAGCGGTGCGGATCGGGTCCATGGAATATGCCGCCGCCGCCGCAATCAGGGCCGGGAAGACCGCCAACAGGATGACATCATTGGCCGGAATGGAAATCTGCAGCAAAGCGCCTGCTATTGTCGGGCCCACAATCGAGCCGGCGCGGCCGATACCGGTCGCCCAGCCGATGCCGGTCGAGCGAATTTCGGTCGGATAGAAAATGGATGACACGGCATTTGTGACGGTCTGGCCGCCCAGGATTCCAAACCCGGCAAGGAAGACGGCACCTGTCACCAGGGGAGCGCTTGCGCCGCCGAGCGGAATCAACAGCACGCCGAGGGCGCCGGTAAGGTAAGCCAGTGCGAGGGCGGTATTGGCGCCAATCCGGTCGGCCAGCCAGCCGAAGAAAATTCCGAACAATCCGCCGATCTGGAGCGCGGCGCCCACAAATATCGCGATCGCAATCGGAAAGCCGAGCAGGCGCATCTCCGTCGGCAGCCAGTTCGCCATCAGAAAGATGTTGAACAGGCTGGCGAATTGCACGATCCACAGCAGGATCGTGCCCTTAAAACGGCCCGCCTCGAACAGCGCGCGCACGGAAGCGGAGGATGCTGCCGCTTCCGACACGGCAAAGAGATCATGATCGCGAATGCCGAGCTGCGGATAGAGGCGCTGCATCAGAACCGCAATCTGTTTCCGGTCTGCACCGCGCACCGTCAGGAAGCGAACCGATTCCGGCAATCCAAAAAACATCAGCGGCGCTGCGGCGAGGCTCGCTAGTCCACCGACAAGAAAAACCGATCTCCAGCCGGCGGCTGCAAACCACCCCGCGGTCAATGCGGCAATGATCGAACCGATGATGAAACCGGAGAACATGACCGCGACCATGACCGCGCGGCGCCGGCGAGGCGCATATTCCGAAGTCAAGGCGATCGTGTTTGGAAGGGCGCCGCCAATCGCGAGACCAGTCAGGAATCGCAGCGCATCGAGCATCGCGACGGATATGCTGAACGCGGTGAGCAGGCTGAAAAGGCCCAGAAAGGGGACGCAATAAAGCAGGACGGTGCGGCGGCCGATTCTGTCGGCGAGTGGCGCGATAATGAGGGCGCCGAGCAGCAGCCCGACCAATCCAAGGGAAAACAGCAATGTCAGGTCGCGCGGCTGGAGATGAAAGGCCTGCGCCATCAGCGGCGCGATGAATCCCACCGATTGCGTGTTGAAGCCTTCCAGTGCGGCGATGATGGAGCAGAGTGCCGCGATTTGCCTTTGGAACCGGCCAATCTTCTGACTGTCGATGATTTCGGTGATATTGACGCGCTGATCACTCATGGCCGGACTTTGGTTGTCTGGCCAATGTATAGTTCAGCGCTTCAAGTGCGCAAACCTCACGCCGTCAGTTTTGAGCGTGCCTCTGCCTTGGCGGGCTTGATCTTGAGCGCCGGTGCTCCGGTGAGCTTTTGATAAAGGTCGGCATAGGCCCTGGCCGAGCGGCGCCAGGAGAAATCCTGACGCATGGCGCTGGCCTGTAGCCGCCGCCAGGCGATCGGCTGACGATAAAGTCCGATTGCGCGACGCACGCAAATCGCAAGCGCCTCCGCGGTCGGCTCCTCGAATGCAAAACCGGTTGCGGTCCCCTGCCGGAGCGCATCGGGCGTGGCGTCAATGACTGTATCTGCCATCCCGCCGCTGTTGCGCACCAGCGGCACCGCGCCGTAGCGCATCCCGTAGATTGGCACCAACCCGCAAGGTTCGAACCTGGATGGGTGAAGCACCATATCGGCGCCTGCAAGAACGCGATGGGCGACTTCTTCGCTGTACCCCTGGACGGAGACTCTGCCGGGATAGCGCGCCGCGAGTTCGTGGAAACCCTTCTGGTAACCATTGTCGCCTTCGGCAACAAGCACGAATTGGGCGCCGTTCTCGAGAACCGCCGGCAAAACATCGAGCACAACGTCCGGCATCTTCTGGTGCACCAGCCGGCTGAGGAACGCCATCACAGGCATCTCCGGCTCTTCGGTCAGGTTCAGTTCGGCTTGAACCGCGCGTTTGCAATCGCTCTTCGGTGCAACCCAGCGCGCCGAATAATTGGATACCAGATGCGCGTCATGCTCCGGATCCCAGATGTGGTAATCGACGCCATTCAGGATTCCGGTCAGTCCGCCCAGGCGCTGGCGCAATAACCCGTGGAAGCCGCAGCCATATTCCTCGGTGGTGATTTCGCGCGCGTAGTTCGGGCTGACGGTTGTCAGTGCGTCCGCGCATTGGATTCCAGCCTTGAGAAAGGAAATCCGGCCGTAGAACTCCATGGACGCGAAAGCGCCCTCGGGAAGAGCGAGTCTCGCGAGTTCTTCGGACGCGAACAATCCCTGATAGGCAAGGTTATGAATCGTCAGCAGAGTTGCGGGGCGCGGGCGGCCGCTGGACGAAAGCAGGAGCGGCAGCAGTCCGGCGTGCCAATCATTGCAATGGATCAGTTCCGGCCGCCATGAATGGCCGGGGTCAGTGGCGATACCGGCCGCAACGTGGTTGAGCAATGCGAAGCGCTGCGCGTTATCCGGCCAGTCCTCGCCGGAAGCGTTTTGATACAGTCCCCCCTCGCGATCGTAATATTGTGGCGCATCGATCAGCCACACCGGCACGTCCGCCCGTGGCAGGTGGGTCTCCAATAACCGGTATTCGCCGGTTCCGACGGGATCCGCACCGGCCTTCAGGGGCTTGGGATTGGGAGCGTGTTCGAGAGCCTGTCTGTATCCCGGGACCAGCACCCTTACGTCAAAACCAAGATTTTTCAGCGCAACGGGTAATGACGCAGAGACATCGGCCAAGCCTCCGGTTTTCGCGAATGGAAATATTTCGGAGGTAACATATAACACCCGCATCCTATGCCGTTCCTTGTGACTGGTGGACCAGTCTCGACGCCGCGGATGGATACCGGGATCCCTCGCAAGTGGGCGTTTGAAATGTCTCCACCAAAATGCCGAACCAAATTGACCCAAGTGTCCTTCACGCGCCCGCCCGCCACGTGAAGTCATGCTCTTCTTGAAGGAAAGAAATGCCCCTTCATTCCAGCTCTAGGACAACGCATGAGCGGTGCTCCGGTTCAGGCACAGCAGCAAAATTCCGGCGTCTCGCGCGCTCCAGCACTTCCGCAGAGATACTGCCATTTTCGTTGCCTTCAAGCCTCAGCGACGGTCAAGCTCAACAGAATGTGTAGCGGCGGCCCCGGCTACTCGCCTGAAACGGAAATGACGTCGAACAGTGTTGCCAATCCGGGGGTGCGCTGGCATTCGAGCGGTGCCGAGTTTGTGCTCTTTTCGGCTCATGCTGAAACTGTCGAACTTTGCCTCTTTGACACTTCTGATCGGGAGACCGGGCGCCTGCCACTTACCAGGAATGGGGACCTGTGGCATCGAAGCGTTCCGGGACTTGGGCCGGGGCAACTTTATGGGTACCGCGTATATGGCCCATACGATCCAGCCCTCGGGCACCGTTTCAACCCAAACAAGCTGCTAATCGATCCCTACGCGCGCGCGCTGGACCGCAGCTTTAAACTTTCACCGGCGCATTTCGGCTTTGCCGGGGACCCTGGCTCCCCGGCCGCGCTCGACAATATCGATAGTGCACCTTTCACGCCAAAATGTGTGCTCCTGCCTGAAGCCAGAGACCCGATCCGGCAATTGGGCCTGCCCCTTCCGGAGACGATTATTTACGAACTGCATGTCAGGGGCATGACGATGCTTCGGGAGGACATTCCAGCGCCCCTGCGTGGGACGTTCGCCGGATTGGGGTCGGAGCCGGTGTTGCGCCATCTCCGGGACCTGGGCGTCACGGCAATTGAACTGCTTCCCGTTCATGCGGTTGCCGATGAGCCGAGATTGGTTCGAGCGGGGCTGCGGAATTACTGGGGCTACAACTCGATCAGCTTTTTTGCGCTCGAGCCGCGCTATGCGTCAGGAGTCGCCGCGCTGGAATTTCGCGGCTTGATCCAGCGCTTCCACGAAGCCGGGATCGAAGTCATCCTGGATGTGGTGTTCAACCACAGTGGTGAGGGGGATGAATGGGGGCCGACGATCTGTTTTCGCGGGATCGACAATGCGTCCTACTACCGGTTGGCTCCTTCCGACAAAAGCAAGTATCTGAACGATGCTGGAACCGGCAATACGCTGAATCTCGCCCATCCTGTTGTTCGGACTATGGTTATCGATTCGCTGCGCTACTGGGCGCGCGCGGGAGTCGATGGTTTTCGTTTCGATCTGGCGTCGGTTCTTGCGAAGGAGGATGGCGCATTCCATCGCGAGGCGGCTTTCCTTCGGGAGTTGCTGGCAGATCCGGAGCTTGGAAAGCTCAAATTGATTGCCGAGCCGTGGGATGCGACGGGCGAAGGATACCGGCTGGGCAGTTTTCCTCCGCCATTCCTGGAGTGGAATGACAAATTCCGCGACAGCATGCGCCGATTCTGGCGTGGCGATCGTGGCGCCATTGGCGAGCTCGCGACGCGTTTGACCGGATCGACTGACCTATTTTCCACGCGCGGTCCGCTCACATCAGTGAATTTCATCACCGCGCATGACGGATTCACGCTGCAGGACCTGGTCAGTTATTCGCAACGGCACAATTGGGCGAACGGCGAGAACAACGCCGATGGGACCACGGAAAATTACAGTTGGAACTGCGGCGTGGAGGGGGAAAGCCATGACGCCTCTGTGCGCGCGCTGCGCTTTCAGCAGAAGCGTAATCTGTTGGCGGCTTTGCTCTTCTCGCTCGGTGTGCCGATGCTATCCGCGGGCGACGAACTTTCGCGCACTCAGCATGGAAACAATAACGCGTACTGCCAGGATAATGCGATCAGCTGGCTGAA
>JAGWSK010000553.1 GCA_028869355.1 Alphaproteobacteria bacterium
CATGCGCCGGATGTCCTCAGGCGATGCGCCCGAATTGCGCAAACTGCGAATCGTCGCGGCGCCATCGCGCTTCGAGAATTTCTTTCCGTCATGATTCAGAATCAGTCGGTGATGCAGATAGCGCGGCGCCGGCAGGCCCAGTAGAGCCTGCAACAGCCGCTGGATATGCGTTGCGGCGAAGAGATCCTGGCCACGCGTCGCCAGTGTCACGCCTTGCAAGGCGTCATCCACCACAACCGCGACATGATAGCTCGCCGGCAATTCCTTGCGCGCAAGTATGATGTCGCCGATCCACTCCGGATGGGCCCGCTGATGTCCCGTCTGGCCTTCCGGTCCCGAACCGAGTTCGTCGAATCCGAGCTCCTCTCCGCTGACGGAAGCCAGCGCCTTTTCACAGTCCAAACGCAAAGCGTACGCAGTCCCCCTGGCGATGCGCCCGGCACGGTCCGTCGCCGACAGCGAACGGCAAGTGCCGGGATAGCGAACGCCAACCAATTCGTCCGCATGCGGCGCGGCTGCGGCGCGAGCAATCTCGGCTGCGATTTCCTGTCGTGTGCAGAAGCAGGGATAAACGACGCCCTTAAGCTCAAGGCGTTTGATTGCTGCGCTATAATCCCCGAAATGCTGCGATTGACGCCGCGCAGGCGTCTCCCAGCTCATTCCCAGCCATGATAAGTCCTCGACGATGGCCGGTTCGAATTCGGTTCTGCATCGGGCCAGGTCGATATCTTCAATCCGGAGCAGGAATTTGCCGCCTCTGTCGCGCGCGGCTTGCCACGCGGTTAGTGCGGCATAGGCATGCCCAATGTGCAGAAATCCGGTTGGACTTGGCGCAAATCGGGTGACAATCATGATTCGTCGACATTAGGAATTAGGCAATGAGCACGCTTGATGGCCCACGTGTGGCGGCCGCTTCCGGTACTGCCGCCCAGTTGATCGTGCTCTGCCACGGCTATGGCTCGGATGGCAACGATCTGATTGGACTGGTGCCACATTGGCGCAATTACCTGCCCCACGCCGCGTTCGTGGCTCCCAATGCACCACAGCGTCATCCCGTGGGCCCGGGATATCAATGGTTTCCCTTATCGCGAATCGATCCAGAGGAAGCATTGCGCGGCACCGAAGCCGCAGCGCCCCTGCTGGACAGCTTCATCGACGATGAGCTGGGAGGCCTCGGACTGGCGGCCAACAAACTGGCCCTTGTCGGATTCAGCCAGGGGACAATGATGTCGCTTTATGTCGGGCTGCGGCGGACTGTTGCTCCAGCCGCCATCGTCGGCTTTTCCGGCGTGCTGGTGGGTGCCGACACAGTCCCGGCGCGTGGCGCGCGGCCGCCGGTCTTGCTGGTGCATGGCGATGCCGACCAGGTCGTCCCGCCGCAAACCCTGTTAATGGCGGCAAATGCACTGGCGGGTCTTGGCGTCCCGGTGCAGTGGCATATGAGCAAAGGGCTCGGGCATGGTATCGATGGGTTCGGGCTGGCGCTGGCCGGCCGCCTTCTCAGCGACGCGTTTTCCGGCCGTGCTCCTCGTACCGGGCCGGTGATGGCTCCGCCGGGGCGCTGACCATATTGTAATTTCGCGGCTTTGCTTTATGCCGAAGCTCAGATTGCGGCGAGTTTCGTTCGGAATTGGGGTGCAAATTGAAAAACGTCGGGTTGTTGTCTCTCGTGCTTGGCATGACGATCGCGGGCTGTGCCGGGATGCGTGACCAGGGACCACAAAACCTCCCAACCGAGAATATCGCTCTGAACATTGTGCCGGAGACGGCCCAATGCCAGGGTTTCCAGGCGGCGACCCCGACGGGAATCTATGATCCGGGGCGGAAGATTTTGACCGTTCCGAAGAGCCATGATTCGCTGGAAATTCTCTGCTCGGCGCCCGGCTATAAGGACAAACGGGTTGTGCTTATTCCGGACACACGGGGGACGCTGGGGCCGGCGGCCTTCCTGCTCGCCGACTTTGGCCCGGTGGATTATTTCTACAGCTCCTATCCGGATCAGGTCCCGATCAATCTCGACCCGCTGGATGCTCCTGGTCAGACGCGCTAATTTCGCGCGCCTCGGGTAGAGGAACATCGGATATCGCCTGAGAAATGCCGGGGTGGTGTGAGTGACGGCCGCGGCACAAGGGGGCGGGCGTGCGGCCTGGCAGCGGTAGATGAACGTTTCTGAAATTTTCATCAAGCGGCCGGTGATGACGATTCTCGTCACGCTGGCGGTGCTGATCGCCGGGGTTTTCGGCTATCAGGAGCTGCCTGCGGCGGAACTGCCCTCGATTGATTTTCCGACGCTGGTTGTCTCAGCGGGTCTTCCGGGGGCAGATCCTGAAACCATGGCAGCCGCGGTTGCCACGCCGCTCGAGGCGCAGTTTTCTCTGATCCCGGGGCTCGATTCGATGAGCTCGATCAATGTCCTGGGAAGCACGCAAATCACCCTGCAATTTCGTCTCGATCGCAGCATCGATGCGGCACAGCAAGACGTTCAAGGGGCGATTTCCGAGGCGGGCCGGACATTGCCGACCAATCTGCCCACACCGCCGGTGGTGCGCAAAGTCAATCCGGCTGAAAGCAGCATCCTGCAAATCACCGTCACCTCGCTGACGCTGCCGCTCGCCGATCTTGATGAATACGCGGAAACCGTAATCGTTCGCGCGATTTCGACGATCGACGGCGTGGCCGATGTCGATATTTTCGGGCAGGCGCATCCGGCGGTGCGCATTCAGGTCGATCCGTTTGCGCTGGCGGTTCGCGGAATCGGAATCGACCAGGTCGCCAATGCGGTGCGGAATGCAAATGTCGATCTGGCGACGGGCCAGCTGGACGGGCGGTCGCGATCGGCCGTGATTCAAGCTCAGGGCCAGCTTGTCAAAGCCGGCGATTACCTGCGCCAGATCATCACCTACCGCAACGGCGCGCCGGTGCGGTTTGCCGATGTTGCGAAGGTCATTGACGGTGTCGACAACCCGCGGCTTGCCGGACTCTACAACGGCCGGCTCGGAGTTATTCTCGGTGTCAACCGGCAGCCGGGCGTCAACACCATCGCGCTGATCGACCGGATCAGGGCGGCGATGCCGCGCATTCGCGCACAACTGCCGCAATCGATCGATGTCGAACTCACGCTTGACCGCAGCGACTCGATTCGCGCGGCGATTCACGATGTGCAGATGACGCTGCTGGTTGCGACGATCCTGGTCGTCGGGGTGATTTTTCTGTTCCTGCGAACGGTTGCCGCGACGTTTATTCCGTCGATCGCGCTTCCGGTGACAATTGCGGGCACTTTCGCCGGAATGGCGGCGTTCGGTTACAACCTCGACAATCTTTCCCTCATGGCGCTGACGCTTTGCGTCGGCTTCGTCGTCGACGATGCCATCGTGATGCTGGAAAACATCATGCGTCACGTCGAGGCAGGGGAGAATCCCTATTACGCGTCGCTGAAGGGATCGCGCGAGATCGGCTTCACGATTCTTTCGATGACAGTTTCGTTGGCCGCGGTGTTCATCCCGGTTCTGTTCATGGGGGGCATCGTCGGCCGGCTGCTGCATGAATTCGCCGTCACGATCGTGATCGCAATTGTCGTCTCCGGACTCGTTTCCATCACGCTCACGCCGATGCTGTGCAGCCGGATGCTGACCGACGCGGCGGAAGAGGCCAGTAAACACCACGGTGTGTTCTACCGGGGGACGGAAGCCGGTTTCAATCACGTGCGCCACGGTTATGAGCGCTCCCTTCGCTGGTCGCTGAACCACAAAACCGTGATTCTGGGCCTGTTCGCTGCGAGTATTGTTGCAACGGTGGTGCTGTTCCGGGCGTTGCCGGAAGATTTCCTGCCAAGCGATGACATTGGGCAATTGACTGCGAACACCGAGGGCGCGAACGGTATTTCTTTTGCAGAAATGATGCGTCACCAGATGCAGGCGGCGCAGATGCTGTGGTCCGATCCCAATGTGTCCGGCGCGATGTCCGCCGTAGGTTCGGGCGGGGCGCGGAGCGGAGTCAATCAGGGCACATTCCGGATCGCACTGAAGTCGCGTGCGGACCGGCTGTCGATCGACGGAGTGATGGCCGAGCTCCGGCGCAAATTCGCGCAGATTCCCGGCATCAACATCTACCTGCAGAATCGCCCGATTCTGACCATCGGGGGTTTGATCAGCAAGGCACAATATCAGTATACGCTGACGGATACCGACTCCCGCGAGCTTTATGCTGCGTCAACCCGGTTTCAGGACGCGCTGGCGAAAGTGCCCGGTCTGCTCGACGTCAGCAGCGATCTCGATCTGACGACGCCGTCACTGCATGTCGACGTTGATCGCGACCGGGCTTCGGCACTCGGAGTCTCGATGCAGGAGATCGAAACCGCGCTCGGAGCATCATTCGGCGGTCAGCAGATATCCCTGATCAATACCAACTCAGATCAGATTCACGTCATTCTGGAATTGTTGCCGCAATATCAGGAAGATGCGGACGCGCTGCAGCGGCTTTATCTCACCGGCTCCGGGTCGAACAGCAATCTGCTTCCGTTTGGGGCTGCCGCAACCTCGGCGCTGGTGCCGTTTGGGGCGGTGGCAAAGCTGTCGGATGGCACATCGCCGCTTGCGGTGAATCATTTCGGCGAATTGCCGGCCGTGACCATCTCCTTCAGCCTTCCGCCGGGCGTCGCGTTGAGCGACGCGCTCGACAAGATCGAAGAAGTGGAAAATCAGGTCGGGCTACCTGCCGGAGTGCAGGGGGAATTCCAGGGAACGGCGCGCGCCTTTCAGGATTCGATGCAGGGCATGGGTTATCTGCTGCTGGGGGCGATTCTCGTCGTCTATATCGTGCTGGGAATCCTGTATGAGAGCTTCATCCATCCGGTCACGATTCTTTCCGGCCTGCCATCTGCCGCGGTTGGAGCGCTGTTGACGCTTTACGTGTTTCATTCGCCGCTGACGCTCTATGCCTTTGTGGGCATGATCATGCTGGTCGGCATTGTGAAGAAAAACGCGATCATGATGATCGACTTCGC
>JAGWSK010000554.1 GCA_028869355.1 Alphaproteobacteria bacterium
AGAGTGACCCTCACCGTACTTCGTCCCGGTGAGAAGCAACCGTTCGATCTGACGATGATACGGGAGGTGATACCGGTTCAGAGCGTCAAATCGGAAGTAAAAGGCGATGTTGGTTACATCCGGATCAGCTCGTTCAGCGAGAACACGGATTCCGGGGTGAGAAAGGCGATTGCGAACATCGAGGCCAAGCTTGGCCCCAATGTCCGCGGTTATGTCATTGACATGAGGAACAATCCTGGTGGTCTGCTTGGTCAGGCGATCAAGGTTTCAAGCGATTTCCTGAATGGCGGTGTCGTGGTTTCCACGCGGGGCCGCAATCCGGAAGATAATGAGCGCTTCGACGTCAAGGGCAATGGTGACCTCACCGGTGGCAAGCCGATTGAAGTGCTGATCAATGGTGGGACGGCTTCGGCGGCCGAAATTGTCTCCGGAGCACTCCAGGACAATCATCGCGTCACGATCATCGGCGATACGTCGTTCGGGAAGGGTTCGGTCCAAACCATCATTCCACTTGGTGGACGTGATGGCGGTGCCCTGCGCTTGACCACGGCCAAGTATTATACGCCGTCGGGACGATCAATTCAGGCGGTGGGGATCACACCCGACCTTGCGGTTTCGAATATGACGGCAAAAGAGCAGGCTGAGGCGGCCAAGGAAGGGATCCGGGACGAGGCATCGCTGGCCGGGCATTTCGATCCGGAAGGAGTACACACCAGGACGAATGTGGTCGCGCTTCGGCCCGAAGAAGGCAAGAAATACGGCGATTTCCAGCTGGATTATGCGGTGGATCGGCTCGACGGCACCCTGACTCCGGCGGGATTGCCGAAGGAACAGACCGCCGACGCGTCAGCACACTAACTGACTTTGCCGCGGATGATTGGCAGGGCCGGGTGGCGACACCCGGCCCTTTTTTAATTCAACGGCAGTTGCGCCTTTGCGCCCGGAACGGCTTTGCTCCTCCCGAAGGCAAACCAGGAGATGGAAATGGCCGAGCGTTCTGCTGTCGGGAAGATGTACGGGGATTTCGCGCCGAAACTCGCCGAGCTCACCGACGATGTTCTGTTTGGGGATGTGTGGGAACGGCCTGGCCTGGCGAAGCGTGACCGGAGTCTCGCTACGATCAGTGCACTGATCGCTCTGAACCGGACAGAACAGCTGCCGTTCCATGTGCGCCGCGGCCTGGACAACGGCGTCGCCAGAGACGAGATGATCGAATTGATCACGCACCTGGCGTTTTATTGTGGATGGCCGAATGCCATGTCGGCCCTGCGGGTGGTCAAAGAAGAATTCGAAAAGCGCTGATCGCGCTGATGGACGCGTTGCCGCACCACCTGAAAACGGCTGTCTCGCGTGGTGGTCAAAAAACCACCGGCCCGGCCGGTCAACTTGCGATAACTCCCCGGTTCGGCTTAGATAAATAAGATGCGCCGAAAGGATTTTCCGTGATCGATTCCGAAACCGTTCTTGCGATTATGGCGAAAGAGGCGGCGGTTGACCCGTCGCGGCTGACGCCGAATGCGACGCTGGATGATTTGTCGATTACTTCGCTTGATGTGCTGAACATCCTGTTTGCGATCGAGGACAAGTACCATTTGCAATTCGAGCCGGCGGAATTCGAGAAGGTTCGAACCGTGCAGGAGTTCACCTCGGTGATTTTCGCCAAAATGAATGTGGCTCCGGGCGCCGCCGCGGCCGGTGCCGCTGGTTAAGTCAATCATTGCGCCCGACAGGATGAACACGTGAATCGCGTTGTTGTAACGGGGCTGGGCTGCGTGTCCGCACTCGGCCGGGGCGTCGGCCCAACCTGGAAAGCACTTCTGGACGGCCGTTGCGCTATTCTGCGTACCAAAGTTGCCGTTCCCGATGATTCATCGGCGATTGAGGCGCCCCTGGGACCTGTGCCGGAGGGAGAGTGTGGCGAACCGGCCAATCTGGCCGAGAACAGGACGTTCAAGGCGCTGGACCGCTTTTGCAAGCTGGCGATCATCAGCGCCGCGGAGGCGATCGCGGATGCAGGATTCGAATCGGCAAAATATGATCCGGCGGACATTGCGATTCTGTTCGGAAGTTCGACCGGCGGATTGATCAGTCTCGAGGAATCTTATTTTCGGATTTACGGGCAGCGTGCGACGCGGGTTCATCCGATGTCGGTTCCACGCTTCATGGGCAGCGGTGCCGCCAGCGCAATTGCGCAGAGTTTTGGAATCACCGGACCTGCGTGGTGTGCCTCCAGCGCCTGTGCATCCAGTGCGCATGCGATCTCTGAAGCGGCCTGGTATATTCGTTCGGGCCGGTCGAAAGCCGCCATTGCGGGAGGAGCGGAAGCCAGTCTCTCCTATGGACATGTGTTGGCATGGCACTGTCTGGGCGCGCTGGCCAAAGACACCTGCCGTCCGTTTTCCATCGGCCGCACCGGTATGGCTCTCGCGGAAGGTGCGGCCACTCTGGTACTGGAGGATTATGATGCTGCCCGCCAACGCGGTGCGCGCATCTATGGCGAAGTCCTCGGATGCGGTTATTCCTCGGACGCCTTTCACCTGACCCAGCCAAAGACGGAGGGTGCCGTTCGTGCGATGACTCAAGCTTTGAAGGAAAGCGGCTTACCCTCTGATACGCGCCTGCTGATCAGCACGCACGGCACCGGAACGCCGCTCAACGATTCCAGCGAGGCGGCAGCATTGGCATCGCTTTTCGGAGCCGATCTGGACCGCCACATCGCGATCGCGACGAAATCCTCACATGGCCACATGATCGGGGCCACGGGTGCGATGGAACTGTTGATCGGCGCCCTGGCACTCAAAGAACGAGTCGCGCCCGCGGTGTGCAATTATCTTGGCCCCGATCCGGCCTGTGCCCTTCCGCTCGCGCTCGGAGAACCGCGGGAATTCCGGGATGCCGCACTGCTGTCCAATTCTTTCGCATTCGGCGGCCTGAACTCCGTGCTGGTGATGTCGCGAATCTGACCGATAGCTGGGCCACTGACTCAAGCCGGGCCTTATGAATTGAGCGCAGGCAGGCTGTTCCGCCGGCCGCGCACGCTGTGGAGAACACAGGGAGCATGCGGTGGACTTGGCCCCGGCACTAAAAAAATCCCCTGGGCAGTTCCGCGTAGAAAGCGACAACGCGGCAGGCGTGCCGGTCATCCTGTGGCCGGTCCCTTTGGCGCGAATGTTACCGGCGTCCCGTCCGGCCGTGTCAGAATCGCCCGCGTCCCTGGATAGGCCGCGAGCAGCTTGGGCGTGAGAGCTTCCCCGCCGACGTAGATGGCCTTGGTGAGCCCGTCCGCTACC
>JAGWSK010000555.1 GCA_028869355.1 Alphaproteobacteria bacterium
CCTGAATTGTTGCGTCACCGCGCCGAGCTGCTGCCTTTCCTGGTCGAGCGTGGCAGTGTTGGCGCTATCCGCCTGATGCGCCAACTCGTCGCTGCGCCGCGTCAGATCTGTGAGATTGGCCATCAGGGGATTGCGAATATCCTGCGCGCTCCGCGCCAGCTCTTGAGTTTGCTGCGCAGCGCTATTGATGCTTCGCAGCTTGCCCAAAGTGGAGAAAAGGCCGGTCGCGCTCTCCCACAGCCCGGAACCGGCGGCAAAGTTTGCGGTTGCAGCGGGCGGCGCGGCGGACGCGGCCTCTTGCTGAGAGTTCATTCCGCCGCTGGAGCTTCCATTCGCGCTCCCGCTCCCGGCGGCCTCGCGAATGTCCGGCGGCAGCGAGCTCTCGAGCGCGTCGATCTGCGCGTTCAGCCCGGTGGCCCCGGTCCCCGCGCCACTCAGGAACCGCGTCATGCTGCGTATCGCGTCCACACGGGCTTTCGCGAAATCGACTTCAGCCTGGGTTTCCGCCAGCTGGGCTTCAAGCACTTGCTTCTGTTGCCCTGACGCTGTGGCGATCGTCTTCCGCAAGTCGTCGACTTCGCCGGCAACCTGCTTCTCGTCCTTCTGCGCCTCGGCCTCCTGCTGCATCACCCTTTGATAGGCCGAGGTGGCATCGCCCTGCCCCGCGGGCTGCTGAACGGAAGCGGCCGCCCGCGCGAATTGGAACGCGAGGCGCACGACCTCATTGGCCAGCTGGCGATCGGCGCTGACATAGACGTCATCATTTGCGTTGGCGACGAGTTGCTGTTGCGCACCGAGCTGGCGATACCAGGCAACCGTTTGATCGAGAAATTCCACCACGCGCGCAGCATCGGCCGGAGCGGCGACCCCCGTGGTCCGGGCCGGCGCGGCGGTTTTGCCCGCCGGCTGCGCCGGGGTTTGAGCGGGACTTTGCGCCGCGGTTTGTGCGGATGTCTGCGCGAAAGCGTCCGGGCCGGCCATGCACACCATCGCCGCCAGCAAAAAAACCGTAACGCAAAGCCCAGGCCATGCGCGGCCCGGCGAAGCAATCATGCGAGGTTGTGGATGGGGAATGGCACTCTCCCGGACTGGTTCCCAAGTGCCTGTTTATGGGCGCAGATCGGGACCAAAAAAAGACCTGTTGGATGCGCCTCTCCCCTTGCGTGAGATACCGGGGGAGCGTTTTTCTGGCAGCCTATTTTATCGCTTGACCATGTGCACGGATAGGTGTAGTCCTACGTGTCATAGGTCACTTCTGCGCTCAGAGCCGCGTACGGCCACAGGCGGTTAGACCAGTCGTAAGAGCTGTAATGTTTACACCCCCCTCTACACTTCTACAGTTGCGATTCACCGCGGCAGCCAACCAATTCGAGTCTCATCGATGGGGTGCGGTGCAGTTGTTGTTGCGGTACGAATTCAAATCATCCAATGAATTGAACGCTGTGCAGTAGTGCAGTAGTGCAGTTGAATTTTGGGCGCGCTTTCGCCCCGCGGTTCAGCCGGCATGCACGCCCAACAGACCGAGAAGAATCACGGTCGAGAGAACGCCTCCCAGTGCCATGCCGGCGCGCGGCACAATGTCTGCATTGCGCATGGTCCAACCATGTTCGCGCAGAACCATGCGCAGGCCGCAGCCGAGATGGGTCAGGATCGCGACCGGGCCGAACCAGTAATGCCCGATCAGCCGCAATCCGGCCAGGCTTGCCAGCATGCTGCGGTCGTGATTGGTGAGCCAGTTCCAGTCGGTATTGGTGCCGGCATGGCGCGCGCCAAACACCGCTATCAGATGCGCCAGCAGATAAATCCCGGCATAGGCTCCGGTCATGGTCTGCAGGGTGCCGATGAAATCGTCTGCCGAGCGCAAGCGCCGCTGCACCAGCGTCACGCCGCTCGCGACCTGGAACAGGATCAGCAACAGCAACAGCGGTTCGACAATTTGATTTCTGTACTCCAGCCTTGCACTCTTCATGAAATCGAGATGCGCCATGCCGCTGAAAATTCCCGCGGTGTGGTTGGCAAGATGGGGCGCAATGAACAAAATCACAATTGCGCCGGCCGAGATGCCGTGCGCAATGCCAAGCCGGCGGTAGCCCGCGGCATCAATGCGCATCGGCCGCAGCGGCGTTCCACGCGCACTCAACATGAGGAGGGCCAGCACAGCCCAGAACGCCGGCCAGCCGACGCTCACGATGGCGGGCAGATGCAGCACGCCTGAGGCGTTGCCGAAGCCGACAAACAGCGACGGAGTCGCGAAAGCGAGATGCGCGACACAGCGGGCGCGAAAATCCGCGACTTCCGGCCGGTTCAACTTCTGTACGGCAGAGAAGCTGATGGCCATCACGGCAAATGCGAGCACAAGCGATCCCGCCACGCCGCTCCACAGCGCCCAACCGTCCGGCGAAGCTGAGCGATGCGCGGCGATCAGCAGCCGCGACAGTGCCTGGGAGAGTGGCGGATAAAGCCCGGCCGAGAGTGCGGGTGCGAACCGCCACCAGAGCGCAACATTTGGCGCATCAAACGAAAGATCACCTGCTTCCACCCGGCTCTGCATCGGTAACCGCTCCCGCCCACTCTGGCGAAATACAGTAGCGCGAGCTACTGCGTAATCCCAGCAACAAAGTCGCAGCTCTGAACACAGCTCAGACTGAAGCGGATTCAAACCAATTGCATCTGTACATACGCAGCAGCGCTCTTGGCCAAGCGGGTATCGCGCGTCAGGAAATCTTCGATGGCTGAACCATTATTTCCGGTCGCGCTCGGCGCGGATGATCTCCGCTGCGGTCCGGCGTGGATGGATTGGCGGAAGCTGGCGTAACCGTTCCAGCATCTCTTCCATGCTCGGGAGCGCCGCGATTCGTTCAATCTCGGTCCTCAGATAATCCGAGAGTGACATTCCCGCGCGCGCCGCGCGCACCTTCAGCTTCCGGAGCAGCGACTCCGGTACATTTCGAATCTGGATCATTGCCATGTGCAGAACATGATTGCATGTGCGCACATGTCAACGTTCAAAAAGAAAACGCGGTTGCCCGAGGCAACCGCGTTTTCGCGCGCTCACAGTCTAATGGGCGTTAATGGCGGTGTCCGCCACCGAAGTGGCCTCCGCCCATCATCGCCATACGGCCACCACCGAAGTGGCCGCCACCGGCGAAGCCACGGCCGCCTGCGAAGCGTTCATGGCCGAAGAAGCGGTCATGGCCAAAGTGGCCAAAGTGGCCGAAGCCACCGAAGCCGAGGCCGAAGTAAGGCTCAACCACCGGACCACCGTAATAGCCCGGGTAGTAAGCCGGGTAAGCGGTGCAGTACGGATATGAGTAGAGGTAGTTACCGTACGCATCGTAACAGGACGGATAGGCTGGCTCCACGACAGGCGGGGCGACACCAATTCCGAAGCTCACTTGCGCCGCGGCAGGAGCTGTCGCGGCAACGGCAGCGCCACAAGCCATGGCGGCGCCGATAGCCAGTTTTGCGATCGTTCTCATGACACCCTTTCCTTCCAAGTTGGCGCTTTCATCAAGCGCCGCATTACGGATATTTCTAATATAGGGTTCGCCGGATCAGGCTGCATAAACACGCTGTTCATCGCCCGTTCATTGCGTGAAAAACCCGGTATTTCCGGGCTTTTCCATGCAAGGATTCCGGCAATTAATTTTGCTGACAAATTCGCGAACAGGTCAGCCCGCGGGCAGCAGCGCCGACAGCAGGAACAGGGCGGTGCCGATCAGTGCTCCGATCACGGTACCGTTAATCCGTACAAATTGCAGTTCGCGTCCGACTTCCAGTTCAACCAGATCGGAGACTGTTTTGGCGTCCCATCCGGCAACCACATCGGCAATGAAATCGCTGATCTGCTCGCGCCAGGGAGCGATGTAATCGACAATCAACCGCTCCAGCGCGGTATTGACGTAATCCTGCATTTGCCGGTTCTGCCGCAGCAGCTCGCCGGCGGTATGAATGATCCGTGCCGAGACGATCTCCGATTGCGGTTGCGCACGCGTCAGATCGGCGGCGATTTCGCGTTTGAATTCGTCCCACACCGCGGCCAGCACCTGGTGCAGCGCCGGATTGGCGGCAATCACCGAACGCGCCTCTTCCAGCAGCCGCGCGCAATTTTCCGACGATCCGAATTCCTCCAGCATGCGCCGGATCCAGCCGTCGAGTTCATGCCGTTCCGCCGAGTCCGGGGTCCGGATTTCATCCAGCCAGGCGCGCACGCCCCGGACAATCGCCCGGCCGATCTTGCGGTCGAAATACAGGGGGAAGAAACGGCCGGTCTGCTCGCCCACTTTTTCGATGATTGTGTCCTGCATTCCCGCCAGCGCCGGTTCGGCCAGCCGGCTGAACGCGTCCACCACTTCCATGTGCCGCCCGCCTTCGAGCAGCCGCGTGACCGCCGCGTTCGCCAATGGCGCAACATCCAGCCGGCGCATCCCCTCACGCGCAAGCTCGGCAACAAACCGCAGCACCGCCTCGTCATCGGCGGTTTTCAGGACCACCGGCAGCAGCGCAACCACGCGCCCGGCAATGAACTCGCCCGCGGATTCGCTCATCAGCCAGGAAGCGAGCTGCAGCGCGCGATTGTGCGCCCGCAACCGCTGCAGCACCAATTCGGGATCGAGAAACCGGTCGCGCACGAAATTGCCCAGCGCACGCCCGATGCGGTCTTTCTGAGTCCGGACCAGGGCAGTATGCGGAATCGGCAACCCAAGCGGCCGGCGGAACAGCGCGGTAATCGCAAACCAGTCGGCAAAGCCGCCGACCAGCGCCGCCTCCGCCGCCGACGTGACCAGACGCACGGCAAAACCATGCGGCAGAAACTGCATCGCAATGAAGACCGCCATCGCAACCAGCAGCAGACTGGTCGCAAGCCGGCGCTGCCGCAGCAGCGCGCGGCGCTTCTCAAGGCGCGAAGAATCGCCAGAAATCATGGCCGAAAATAAATCCTCACGGCCGTGAACTGAACCGGGACGATTTGTCCGCTTCGTATAGGGACCCGCCTGCGCCGCTCATTTCGCTGCCGGTGCACAAAAAACAGGCGACGAATTCGGGGCCGCAAATCACACGCTATCAGTTGCCGTTCGGCGCGCCAGGGCGTTCGCGCCGGGCACATTGCCGAACAATCCCTATCTCAACCGGACGCTAATCGCCTCAGGAGTTGCTCAGGCCGGCGCGATGCCGATTCCGGGGCTGCG
Organism: Alphaproteobacteria bacterium; assembly: GCA_028869355.1. Taxonomy (GTDB): domain Bacteria; phylum Pseudomonadota; class Alphaproteobacteria; order Micropepsales; family Micropepsaceae; genus CAIYRG01. The sequence continues at coordinate 5,190 of JAGWSK010000555.1, forward strand.
AAAACGGATGGGAATCGCGCCGCTCGATCCGTTCAGCGCGCTGCTCACCGCCGCCGCAGGCGTAGCACCGTTCCTGATTCGTGAGTGGGGAAAACTGAAAGACGCGCCTGCCGTCAGGCCGTCGCAAACTGCCGCTTCAGTGCCGGCGCAATTTCCCGCGCCGCCGCCTGAATCAGATTTCCGGCCAGCAGTTCCAGAACATGCGCCAGCGCCCGGCCAAACATCGCGGCCACCGCGAGCTGCACCAGTGCCGAGACCACCTGTCCGCTCCGTCCACGAACCATCGGTAATGCCTCGGAATAATCGGATTCGGCCGTGGGTACCTGCACGGATGGCGCCGCGGCCGCCGCGGCCAGCGCCCCGCTGATCAATTCCAGACGCAATGTTCCGTCATGACGGATGGTAATGGACTGCGAATGGCGGTTTGTGCTGACCCCCGTCACGCCTGGAAGTTCCGCAAGCTGGCGCCCGGCTTCGATAAAAAACAAAGCATCGCCGTGCCGCGCCCCAACCCGCAGCCGGATGCGTCCCGGCGTGAGATGCGCAATCTCCGCGTCGTGCAGAAAATGCATCATGTGACGAGCTCCGGTCTGTTATTATGGCTGCGCCGTGATTTCCGCTGCACCGGCCGGCAGTCCGGCGGATGATGCTTCGGCGGCCCGGAAGTCATGGACCGCGCGCGTTACAGCTATATGACAATCCGGTTCAATTGGGCAGCGACGCCACATAAGCCGCGAGCGCGACCATATCTGATTCGCTGAAGCCGGCGGTCTCAGCCTGCATCGGGGTCGAGGCGGCGCCTGCGCGCGCTCCCGATTTGAAGCTGTAAAGCTGCCGGAAAATATAGGTCGGCGAGCGCCCGGCAATCGACGGCACATCGGCGACTCCGGTCAGATCCGTGCCGTGACAGGTTTCACAAGCCCGTCCGTTGGTGGCGAGCGCGCGGCCTTTTTCGATCGCACCGGGGGGCACATAGGCGATCGTGCCGCTATGCGGATCACGCAGCATCTGACGTTTCACATCCTGTGGCAGCTCGATGATGCGATTGCCGATCGGCTCCGTTCCGCCGCCCGGAACAGCCACGCGCATGTAGCCGCTGGTGATGGTGGACTTCGGCACCATCGCCGCTTCGACCACCTTCACCCAACCGCGTTGCGCCTTCAGATTCGCAAACCATTGGCTTGCCGCTTTGGCGTCGGCATATGACAGCCCCTGCGCGATGCCGACCATGTACTGCGTCGCGTTCATCTCGGGCTTTCCGTTCACCTGAATCGCGTTCTTGCGCGCACCGCTTTTGAAATCATTGAGCTGGCGCAGCAGATAGGCCTGTTTCAACCCGGCGAGGCTTGCCGATTCCGGATGCCCCATGCCCGAGGCGAGATGACAGGAGGCACAGGCGAGCACATTTCCCGCCGCACCATGCGCGACGACATTGGGCATGGCTGCATGTTCGTTCGGGAACCAGTCCGGCGGATTTTTCAGATCGTCGATTTGCGCCATGGTGTAGCTGCGCTTGCTGCCCGGCACCTGCTTTGGCGCCTTGTCCGGCGCCGCAGCGGGTTGACTCGGATCGGGTGCGAAAAAGGCCCATGTGGATTGGCTCTCGGCGGCGCTGGCCGGAAGCATCACGGCAAGCACGAACAGGATGACAAAGCGCTTCATGGCCCCCCTTGAAGGCAATTTATTTCGTCATTTTCCCCTGGTTTTTGCCCGGATTTTCCGCCGAACCGCAAGTGCCATCGCCTGCGGCACAACAGCAGGTTGCGGCGGTTTCGCGACTTGAGTCCCGCCACCTTTCCGCCTACGCTTGCGGCGACGCAGTGTCTCGCTGGAGGGACCCCCCTAATGGCCGATTTTCGCCAACTGTTGAAATGCTCCGCATTCGCGCTCGCGCTGGCGCCTCTGCCGGCTCTGGCCGAATCTTCGTTCGTCTATGTCACCAACAGCGCCGGCGACGCGGTCGACGTGGTCAACGCCTCGACCGACAAGGTGGTCCAGACCTTCCCGATCGAAGGAGCGCATGGCATCAACTTTGCGCCCGACGGCAGCCGCGTCTATGTCAGCAATGAATCGACCAGCACGCTTGACGTGTTCGATCAGAAATCCGGCAAGCTGCTGAAGAAAGTCACGCTGTCGAACCATCCAAACAATATTTCGGTGGCGAAAGACGGCCGGATCATGGTCGCCATCGCGCGCGGACAGGGTGCGCTCGACATCATCGATCCGGTCAAACTGGAAGTCGTCAAAACCATTCCGACCCACGGCAGGCTGCACAACATCTACGTCACGGCCGACAGCAAATATGTCATCTGCGGTTCAGTGCAGACCGGTGTGTTCACCGCGATCGATCTGAAAACAGAAACAATCGCGTGGGAGCACAAATTCGATCACGGCGTGCGGCCGATGACGATCGAGTCCAATCCGGACGGCTCGCCCAAGCGCATTTTCTTGCAGCTGGCCGCGTTCGACGGCTTTGCCGTGCTCGACTGGAAGACACACGAAGAGGTCGCCCGGTTCAAGCTGCCGAACCTGCAAACCGGGGTGGACATGGATCCCGGCCGCGAAGATGCGCCTTCACACGGCATCGGCGTCGCGCCGGATGGCAAGACCCTGTGGGTCACCAGCATCCCGCAAAACGCGGTCTTCATCTATGATCTCGCAAATTTGAAGCTGCTCGATCACGTGATGTTGCCCGACGTTCGCATCCCGGGGCGGCAGCTTGGCGGTGCAGTGGCCAATTGGGTCACCTTTGCCGATGGCAAAGTCTACATCGCCAATTCCGGCATGCGCTCGGTCACGGCCATCAATATGGCGACGAAAAAGATCGTCGCGGTGGTGCCGGTCGGTGAGGTGCCAAAGCGCATCAACACGCTGGTACTTAAGAATTAGAAGCGAGAAACGAGGAGCGAGAAGCGAGAGAAATACCGGAGCCACTCTCGCTCCTCGCTTCTCTCTACTCGCTCCTGTTTTTCAGTTTACCCCTGCAAACTGCGAGAGAATCTTCCAGTCCGGATCGTCCTTGGACGCAAATTGCCGGCCTCCGGAATGAAACATGTCGCCCCCCGCTTCCGGTGCGAGTGGATGAATCAACAGGCGGCTATTGGCGGGATCGGCGCGGTTCACCAGACCCGAGACTGCGGCGAAATTGTTTTTCGTATCGTCTTCGCTCCATTGTCCGCCCGGCGGCAGCGGCGCCAGATGCAGCGCGTTATTCGCGCCGCCGTGGCAGACGACACAGCGGGCGTGGCCGGCGCGCTTCTCCAGGAAGATCGGCTGCACTTTGGCTTTGAAGAATTCATAGTTGAGCGCCGTCGCAGGCGCCGCAGCCAACGCTACCGAACCCGCACATAAAGTGATCATTGCGGCACACACCAATGTCAGGCGAACCGGCATTCCATCCCTCCTCGCAGCGCGTTCCCAATCATCTCACCGCGAATGTAGCAGATTGATCCGTGGTTTGCAGTGATTCCTCACCGGTTCGGGAACACTACCGCCGAGTTGAGTCCCAGCTCTGGAACCATCGTTTTCAGGTTCCGTTTGTTTTGAAGGAGGCAGCCAAAGGAGCCTAAAAAAATGAAAGCGCTTGCAGTTATGGTACTCGCCGCGATGGCATTGGCCGCTTGCGGCACAGCCCAGGGCGACCGCGCCGCGTCTGGTGCCGGCATTGGGGCTGGCATTGGTCTTCTCGGCGGGCCCCCGGGCGTCGTCGTTGGCGCGGTGGTGGGCGGTGCAACCGGTGCGCTGACCAGCCCGAGCCAGGTCGACCTTGGCCGTCCGGTTTGGCGCGGCTAAGCCGGGCTTTTGCTGATTGCCTAAGGGACGTTCCGAGTCACTCGGAACGTCCCTTTTTCGTTCTGAGGAGACAATTCGCCGTCGCCACACCGCCGCTGAAGGCATGACACCACCACTGCGCAATTGGTAGAATTCCGTCCTCATCTGCGTTGGGGACGACATGCCTGAGACCTTTCACCTGCGCATCAACGGCAGTGTTCGGGACGTCACGCTGGAAGGCGATACGCCGCTGCTGTATGCGCTGCGCAATGATTGCGAACTGCACGGAGCAAAATTCGGCTGCGGACTTGCCCAATGCGGCGCCTGCACAGTGGTGATGGATGGCGCTGCGATCCGCTCCTGCCGTACACCGGTGCGCATGGCAGCCGGGCGCGAGATTGTCACGCTCGAAGGCATTGGTACCGATGCGAAGCTGCACCCGCTGCAGACGGCATTCGTCGCCGAACAGGCGATGCAATGCGGCTATTGCCTCAATGGCATGATCATGGCGGCGAAAGCCCTGCTCGACCGCAATCCGCGCGCGACGGATGCCGACATCCGCACTGCGCTGGCCGGCAATCTTTGCCGCTGCGGCAGCCATAACCGCATTTTGCGCGCCATCAAGCGCGCCCAGAAGGAGATGGCATGATGGGCGCGCCGAAAACGATTGCGCAAACAGCGCTGCTGACCCGCCGGGAATTTGCCGCGGCTGCCGGCCTGCTGATCACTTTCTCGATGTCGCCGCACGCGGTATGGGCCGCCGATGCGGGCGCAAAACTGCCCGCCATGCTGGCCGCCAACCCGCGCCTCGATGCCTGGCTGCATATCGATCCTGAGGGCACTGTGTCCGTCTATACCGGCCGGGTCGAGCTCGGCCAGGGCAACACGACGGCGCTGGCCCAGATCGCCGCCGAAGAGCTGGATATCGATATCGGCCGTATACGTATGATTCCGGTGGACACCACGCGCTCGCCGAACGAAGGCGTGACCGCGGGCAGCAATTCGATCGAGGCGGGCGGCTCCGCGCTGCGCGCCGCGGCCGCCGAAGCGCGCGCGATCCTCATCGGGATTGCGGCGCAGCGCCTCGGCGCCGAAACCGCTGAATTATATGTCGACGACGGCACCATCCGCCGGCGTGACGGCATGGGCCAGTTCACCTATTGGCAGCTTTCCGCCGACGCGGCGCTGGCGCACGAAGCCACCGCGCCCTTCACGGTGAAACCCGTCAACCTGCATCGTATCGTCGGCCAGCCGGCCGAACGGCTCGACATTCCCAATAAGGTCATGGGCCGCCCGGCTTTCGTGCAGGATCTTCAGCTCCCCGGTCTGGTGCATGGCCGCGTGGTGCGCCCGCCCTCCTATGACGCAGAACTGGTCTCGCTCGATGAATCGCAGGTGCGCGCCATGCCCGGAGTTGTTGCAGTGGCGCGCGACGGCCGGTTTTTGGGCGTCGTCGCGCAGCGCGAGGAGCAGGCGATTGCCGCCCGCGAAGCGCTGGCAAAGGCTGCCCAATGGCGGGTGCCATCAACCCTGCCAGACATGAATCAGGTGAACGAATATCTGCAGATATTGCCCGATATCGAAGTCCAGACCGTCAGCGAAAAATCCGGCGACGTGTCCGGTGTGGTCAAAACCATCATGGCGACGTACCACAAGCCGTACCTGGCGCACGCCTCCATCGGTCCGTCCTGCGCGGTTGCGGGCATGATCGACGGCATGCTGACCGTCTGGTCGCATACACAGGGCCCGTACCCGCTGCGCGGCGACATCGCCAAGGCGGTCGGCGTCGAGCCGCAAAAGGTGCGGGTGATTCATTCCCAGGGTTCCGGCTGTTACGGTCACAATGGCGCCGACGATGCCGCGCTCGACGCGGTGCTGCTGTCGCTCGCCGCCGGCGGCAAAGTCGTCCGTGTGCAGTGGATGCGTGATGACGAGTTCGGCTGGGAGCCGTTTGGGTCGGCCATGACCATGGATGCGCGGGTCGGGCTTTCCGCCGACGGCACCATTCTCGATTGGCAATATCATCTCTATAGCTGCAGCTGGAATATGCGTCCGGGCGGACGCGACGGGGTGAATCTGCTCGCCGCCTGGCATGTCGCCAAACCCATGTCGCATGCGTCCCCACGCGAGCTGCCTCTGCCCGGGGGCGGCGGCGACCGCAATGCAGTGCCCACTTACGTGTTTGCCAATCGCCGCATTTTCGACCACTTCATTCCGGACATGCCGCTGCGCGTTTCGGCGCTGCGCACTTTGGGCGGCTTTGGCAATATTTTTGCCGTCGAATGCATGATGGACGAAGCCGCTGCCGCTGCGGGCGCCGATCCGCTGGCGTTCCGCCTGAAGCATCTCGAAGATCCGCGTGCGCGCGCGGTGCTGACCACGGTTGCCGATCGGGCGCGCTGGGTGCCGGGCGCAAAAAGCGACGGCGTCCATGGCCGTGGGATCGGATTCTGCCGTTACGAGACGACCAAGAGTTATGTTGCGATGATTGCCGATGTCGCGGTCGATCGGGCGACCGGCGACGTGCGCGTGCAGCGCGTCACCACGGCCGTGGATTCGGGGCAGGTGATCAATCCGGACGGACTGAAGAACCAGATCGAGGGCGGGATCATCCAGGGCGCGAGCTGGACCCTGAAAGAACAGGTGAAATTCGACCACCAGCAGATCACCTCGCGCGATTGGGCGGGTTATCCGATTCTCCGCTTCGATGAAGTGCCGGAAGTGGAGGTGGTGGTGCTCGATCACCCGGAACTTCCGTCGCTCGGCGCGGGCGAAGCCTCTCAGGGGCCGATTTCGGCTGCCATCGCGAATGCGATTTTTCACGCCACCGGCGCACGCGTTCGCGACCTTCCATTCACGCCATCTCGCGTCAAATCCGCCCTCACCTAACTATGAATTACGAACGCGCATTGATTGTCGGAGCAGGAAGCGGACTTTCCGCTTCACTGGCGCGGTTGTTCGCGCGCGAAGGCATGCAGGTTTCACTCGCCGCGCGCGATGTGAGCAAGTTGGCCAGTCTCCTTGGCGAAATCAAAGGGGCCAAGGCCTATGCCTGCGACGCGGCACGCCCGGACGACGTAAGCAAACTTTTCGGCCAGGTGGAAAGCGATATCGGGGCACCGGATGTTGTGGTTTACAACGCCAGCGCACGGGCGCGCGGACCCTTTATCGAACTCTCACCCGCCGATGTCGAACGCACACTGATCGTCAGTGCCTATGGCGGCTTTCTGGTGGCCCAGGCAGCGGTCAAGCGCATGCTGCCACAACACCACGGCGCGGTGCTGTTCACCGGCGCCTCCGCCAGCATCAAGGGCTATCCGCAGTCGGCGCCATTTGCGATGGGAAAATTCGCGCTGCGTGGCCTCGCTCAGAGCATGGCACGCGAGCTCGCGCCTGCTGGAATCCATGTCGCGCATTTCATCATTGATGGTGCCATCCGC
>JAGWSK010000057.1 GCA_028869355.1 Alphaproteobacteria bacterium
ATCTGCCGATTGCCGATGCGGTTTTGCGCTTTCGCCCGGTTCACACGGAGCCATCGGATGTAGCGCGCGTCCACGGAACCAATGAACGGCTCGCAGTCGCCGATCTGGGTCCTGCGATCGCGTTCTACACGCGGCTGATTCAGGAATTGAAATAGAGGAGAGAGGAACGAGAAATCTCGCTTCTCGCTCCTCTTCACTCGCTTCTCAGTTGACGGGTGAGAACTTCTGCACCCGGCTGGTTTCGCCGACTTCGCCGGTATAGAGATTGCCCTTCGAATCCATGAACGCGACATGCAGCAGCACGAAGGCTCCGCCTTCGCGTCCCGGATGCCCGATTCTCTGCACAACCTGTCCGGTCTGGCGATCAAGCTCCCACACCGTCGCGTTGGCGATATCCGCAACGAAGATGTACTTCTGCTGCGGATCGGGCGAGAAGTCGACAGACCCCGCGGTGCCGCGAACTCTGGTGTTTCGCGCGATATAGAATTCCTTCAGGAACTTGCCCTGTTTGGTGAACACCTGGATGCGATTGCCGGAGCGATCGCCGACATAAACAAGTCCATCTTTCGAGATACGGACTGCATGCACCGGGGACTTGAAGTCCTTGGCGCCCGGCTCACCGTCCTTGCCGACGTCCGGCTGGCCGTCATTGCTGATTTCGCTCAGCGGTTTGCCATAGGCGCCCCAGCCGCGTTTGAAGGCACCGGTATTCCAGTCGTAAACCATCACGCGCTTATTCAGATAGCCGTCCGCGATATAGATTTCGCCGGCGGCTTCATCGAGCGTGGCTGCGGCGACGCCGCGGAGCAGAAGATCGGTCTGCTGATTATCCTGCTTCTGCTGCTGGCCGCGCGCGATCTTCGGGCCCCTGTGGCCGAAATCCTTGACGAATTTACCGTCGGACGTGAATTTCAGGATCGTGTCGCCGGCCTGCGCGCCCGCGAAATACACATTGCCCTCATTGTCGGTGAAGATGGTGTGTTCCGAGGCTGGCCATCCCGGAACCATATCGGGCTTGCCCCAGGCTTTCAGCAGGTTACCGGCGGTGTCGAATTCCAGGACGGCGGGGGCACGGGCGCAGCATTCCGCCTCGCCTTTTGCGACGTTGTCCTCCTTGAGATCGCGCGGGCGGTTCAGCACCCAGATATGGTCATCTTTGTCCACGAACAGGCCGGTGATGCCGCCAAGGATCCAGTGGTTGGGCAGCGGTTTCGGCCAATTGGGATCATATTTGTATTTCGCCGGGCCCTCCGCGGCGGGTGCCGCAGTCCCGGTGCCGATGATGGATAGCGTGTACAGGCCGGCAATCACGGCCGACATCTTCAAAAAAGACCCAAGTCTGGAATGCATGCAAAACCTCCCGTTTGACGACGGCAGTCCCGACGCCGTTCGAGGCCGGAGCATAACGGGTAGGCCGTACATTAAACAGCGATCCTGCCGCCGGATAATGCATCCGTTTGAAATCGATTCCAGCTTGGGGACTAAGGGCGACTGCTGTTGCGGGGGGTCTGCACAAAAGAGGCTTGCCCCACGAGCGTAGCCGCCGAATCGACGCACACGCGAGTTTTGCACACGGGTGTGGATATGTGGACGGGCGCCGGAAATGCATGCGGGCACGTGTCATTGTCGAGGCCCCGCTCCTCTGATGAGCCGGTGGACTCATTGTTAGCCGTATCTGCTTGCGCCGGCAGGTTAATTCCATCAACACTCGCGGCCTTTCGCGGCTGGGGAACGACAAATGGGCATTGGCGATAGCGGCGGGGCATCCGGCTTGTTCGCCGCGATGGGCGCGGGTGCGGCCCACGGTGGCAACGTGGTGGAGCACCCGGGAGGAAGCGGCATCCTTTCCTACGCGGCACTGAAGAACATGGTCCGCGAAGGCGATATTATCGGCATGTCAGAAATCCTGCCAAATCAGATCCAGCCCGCAAGCATCGACCTTCGCCTCGGCCGTAAAGCATATAGGGTCCGAGCCAGTTTCCTGCCTGGACCAAAATCGAGCGTTATGAACAAGGTCGAGCAGCTTGACGGGCTCCCGCCGATTGACCTCTCAGACGGTGCCGTATTTGAACGTGGCGCGGTATATGTCGTCGAACTCCTGGAGCGCCTACGGCTCACGAATGGCGTCGCTGGCACTGCAAACCCGAAAAGTTCAACCGGGCGCCTCGACGTTCTGACGCGGCTGATTACGAACGAAGCAACGGCGTTTGATCGCGTCGAGAAAAAATATGATGGGCCGCTTTACGTTGAGGTCGCGCCGCAAGCGTTTAGCGTTGTGGTCCGCACTGGCACCCGCCTGAACCAACTGCGCTTCCACCGCGGGACGTCGCCGGGGGCAACGATCAGTGAAGTTCAGCGGCTCTATAGCGAGGGCCAATTAACGACACCTTGTGCGGGTGGCCAGCGCCTGCCGCTTCGTGGCGCGCACGTACCGGTCTCCGTTGACCTCCTCGGACAGGGTGGCGGGTCAATCGTCGGTTACAAGGCCAAAAAAGCCACAAACAAAATCGACCTCGACAAGATCGGCTTCTACGATCCTCGTGATTTCTGGGAGAAGATTGATTCGTCCAATGGCTGGCTCAATCTTGACCAAGGCGATTTTTACATCCTCGCCACGTGCGAGGATGTTGGGGTGCCACCGAAATATGCTGCCGAGATGGTGCCATATGAAGCCGGTTCAGGCGAATTCCGGGTGCACTACGCTGGGTTCTTCGACCCCGGGTTTGGGTATTCCGGCGACGGAGCTCATGGTAGCAAAGCTGTCCTGGAAGTCCGCTCGTACGGTGTTTCTTTCACGTTGGAGCACGGCCAGACAGTCGGTTGGCTGAATTACAGCCGCCTCTTTGGCGGCTCACCTGACCGAGTGTATGGCGCGGGCATCGGGTCGAATTACCACGGGCAGGGCGTCGCACTGGCGAAGCAGTTCAAACCTTGGCAAACTAACGTCGCGGATCGCTGATGGCCTGCGACTCAGGTGCGGTTCACTTCTCCGCACTCTCGCATTGCAGCTGGATGTAATTTTCAATCCCGATCTTCGGGATCAACTGAAGCTGCGTTTCGAGGAATTCGATCGCATCCTCTTCATCTTCAAGAATATGGGAAAGCAGGTCGCGCGTGACGTAGTCCCGCATGGCCTCGCAATCGGTGATCGCCTGACGCAGATCACCCGTGCCCTTTTGTTCCAACTGCAAATCACACGAGAGAATTTCCCCGACATTCTCGCCGATCAGCAATTTGTCGAGCTCCTGTAAATTCGGCAGTCCTTCGAGCAGAAGTATGCGTTCGATCAGCTCGTCCGCATGCTTCATTTCATCGATCGACTCGTCGTATTCACGACGGCCGAGCTTTTGCACGCCCCAGTGGCGCAACATCCGGGCATGCAGGAAATACTGGTTGATGGCGGTGAGTTCGTTGCGCAGGACCCGGTTGAGGTGATCGACGATCTTGGGGTCACCGCGCATTTGGGCACCTATTCCCTGTGAGGCCCCGAGGAAGATTTACGGTTCAAGGGCCGAACCATGTCCTGGACAAAGGGAACGCATTTCCCGCACGTCGGACGCACGCCAAGCGAACGATATGCATCCCCCACGGTCGTTGCGCGGGTGCGGCGCACGTCGTGATCGGTGAGGGCATGGCAGACGCAAAGGTACACGGGTGCTTCTCGCTTGTTGAGAACGATTATCAATCTCATTCTGCCGGAGAATTGTCAAATAAGGACTGCCCGCCCACACCGCCCCGCTTCGGCTACAGCACAAAACGCAGGCCGAACGTCGCGTAAGGACCGCGGTTTTGGTCGTCGGCGCTGAGGCGCAGGATCGGACGGGCAATGATCCCGCCCAGATTGAGCGCCGTCACAAGCGCGTCGGCGAAGGTGATCCGGCCGGTGCTCTCGACCGAAAGCGTAAAGCGCTCCTGGAAAGGCAGCGTGAACAGCCGGAAGACCACATCGCTCCCGCCATGGACATAGACCATGTGTTTTCGCCGGGGAATTATGTACTGGTCTTCGACCCCAACCAGGGGCGCCCAGTCGCCGAATGATCGCGACAAAGTGGCCTTTGCATCGCCGAAATTGTTCCCGCTTCCGGCAATATCCCACCACGCAGCCTGCGCGCGCAGCAGCCAGGGACCGATGGCGCCAATCCAGCCGCCGGTCAGGTCGACTTCATCGCCGGGGGCTCCGAACAGTTTCGTGGGGTCGTAAAGCTGGTGCGAATCCCAGATGTCGGCGAAGAGACCGAGCACGCCCGGCACGTATATGTCGGTTTGGACGACCGGGCGTGCAGTCACCAGAAAGTTGGATTCAGGCAGCAGATAGCCGGAGAGAATTTCCGTCGTCACCACCACCTGTGCGGCCGCGTCCGCGGGCACAAGTGCCAGGCAAAAGACAACGGCAATCGCGGCAAGTTTCATTAGCCGTGATTGGCTGATTCCCGCATCGCCGGGCAATAGCCCCCTTGGCCGCGGGCGCGAATCCCATACGTGACGCCAGCTAGGACAGGTTTTTCCGCGGGACTCGACCGGTGATCATCGCCTGCACATGGCCAGGAAAGCCCACAAGCAACAGCATCGCGAGGTGGATGATCAGGAAAATGACGAGCAGACTGACGAACACAAAATGCAGCGTGCGCGCCGACTGATGTCCGCCGAGGATGGTCGCGAGGAACGGGAATACGGACGCCACGGTGAACGACATCGCAAGCCCGGTCCAGATGATACCCGGAAAGATCACGAAAACCACCGCGAGGTAGGCCAGGCGCTGGACGACATTGTATCTCCAGACGTCGTCGGCCGGGATTCTTCTCCAGCGCAAATGGTTGCTGAGCACGGTCCAGACGGTGGAGAGGTTGAATTCGCTGCGTGCCGGAACCAACTGCCGGCGGAAATGGCCAGTTGCAAAACCGGCGACGAGATAGATGACGCCGGCAAAAACCAGAATCCAGGCGAACAGGAAATGGATCGGCCGATTCCAGACGGAGGGTCCGATAATCATCGGCAGGGGGAGATCAATCAGCGACGGCGTTCCGATGGCGCCGGTCTCGCCCCAATACAACCGCGGATGCGAAATGAGGATGCCGGTGCCGCTGACAAGCAGTCCCAGAACGCCGATCACCATTGTCCAGTGCGCCGTCCGCACCATCGCGCTGTGGCGCAAGCCGACGGATACGCGAACCCGTCCCTTCGCGGCGACATTGTCCGGCAACTGAAGATGTTCTTCGACTGTGGGAGTGAAACTATTGGCCGCCATGCTCATACCCGGATTTCGATCGCGCCAAGCATAGCACAAATTGGACGGACGATCAGATCAACGCCGGAATCCAGCGGGCTACGCGGTGCAGATAATCGGAATAATCCGGGCCGAACAATTCGCGCAGCCGAACTTCATCCTGCACCACCCGGCGATGAAACCAGAACGCCTGAATGAAGAACAGCGCGAGCCCTGCCCAGGAACGAAGTGTCAGCGCCAGCCCCAGCAGAAATATCAGATGGCCGAGATACATCGGATTGCGCGTGTAGCGGTATGGGCCGGTGAGCACGAGGCGAACCGGCGGTACCGCCGTGCCGGGTCCGCCGCCTCCCAGTCGACTGCGATAGCGGCGGGTCAGGCGGTATTG
>JAGWSK010000556.1 GCA_028869355.1 Alphaproteobacteria bacterium
CTGCCTCGACGGCCTCGTGATGCGCGGCGCCCACCGCGCATCCGAGCCAGTTCACGATCGAGCGCACGCCCTCATGCCTGGTTTGCGCCGGAACGTCATGCGCGTCGGCATTGACCAGCCAGCGCGCCAGCGTGCGGGTTATTTCCATACCAACCTCCGAAATTCAGATGTCGAAGAATACCGTTTCGTGTTTGCCGCCGAGACGAATATCGAACCGGAATACATTGCTGCTTCCCGGTTCGGGACGCGCCAGCAACGTATGGCGCCGCGCCTCCGGAACGAGATTGAGAATGGGATCGTCGTCGTTGTCCGGCGCACCGGCAAAATAGATGCGCGTACTGAGGCGCTTGAGGAATCCGGGGCCGATGATCCCCAGCGCAATATGCGGCGCCTGCAGCGAATTGCCGGGACCGGGAACGCGTCCGGGCCGAATTGTGCGGAAATGGAAGCCGCCATGTGCATCCAGCGCGCAACGGCCGTAGCCGATGAAACTGTCGTCCAGCGGCAGTTCGGTCCGCTGATCCTCGGGGCTGGCGTAGCGCCCGGCGGCGTTGGCTTGCCAAATCTCCAACAGCGCATCCGGCACCGGGGCTCCGGTGTTATCCCAGACATGGCCTAAAAGTTCGATGCGCTCGCCCGTGACGCTGCTTCGGCCGGAGTGGATGCGTGCGATTCCATAATCATGGCCATCGGCGACGAGGTCCGGACGCGAGCCGAGATCGGAATCGCCGGCGAGGTCTGCCGCGCCTTTCCACGGCAGGCCGAAATGCAGGAATGGACCGGTCGTCTGCCACGGCGTCTGGCTGGACACGTCAGTGTACCATCGGTGTCGCCGTGCGGCCGCGCAGCACGAAATCGAACCCGTAGGATAGTGCCCAGAACGGTGCGGTCGTGGCTTTGTCGAAACGGCAGACCAGAAGATGGCGTGCCTCCCTGGGCACTGCATTGGCGATTGCATCCAGCGGGAACAGCGGATCGCCGGGAAAATACATCTGGGTCACAAGGCGATTGGCGAATGCCGGCCCGACCAGCGAAAAATGGATGTGCGACGGACGCCAGGAATTCCAATCATTGTACCAGGGATAGGCGCCGGGCTTGATGGTCACAAACCGGTAGCGGCCCTCGCCATCGCTGATCACCCGACCCGCGCCGGTGAAATTCGGATCGAGCGGCGCGTCATGCTGATCATATCCGTGCACGTAGCGTCCGCAGGAATTCGCCTGCAGGATTTCGATCATCACATTCGGAACGGGGCGGCCATTTTCGTCGAGCACGCGTCCGGAAACCACGATCCGCTCGCCCAGCGGTTCGCCCTTATGCTGCCGGGTCAGGTCGGTCACCGCAGGTCCCATCAGCTTTTCCCACACCTTTTGACCGGAAGGCCCGGTCGTCTCGGTCAGGGTATGCGGGATGCGGATCAGTGGCTGGCTCGGCGCACGCACCACGGAAGCGCGGAATTCATCGAATTTCAGCGGCGGCTGAACTCTCTCGTCGTCGCGCAGATAGGGCAGTGGATCGGCCATGGCACCAACTCCCGTACGCCTGAGGCCTACAGCCTGCGCTTTTGCTGTGCAAGGTCAAGCGGCCGGCTAGATGATCACCTTGGTCATGATGCCCCTGGGGAAAATCTCCTCGGGCTTGAATTGCCGGTGAGCGATGCCCTGCTGGTAGGTGAACAGCGCCATCTGCTCCCAGGTCGGGCGATTTTCCTCAATTCCGTAAGGGAAAAGATCGCCGAAGCGGTCGCGCATCTTGCGGGCATAGGTGGTGAGCCACGGCACGGGATAGCGTGACACGGCAGGATCGAGGATACGCTCGAGGCTGCGGCGTTTCGATTCCTGGAACGCGTTGAACAGGTTTCGCGCGACCCAGGGATGTTGGTCGAGAATGGCCTTGCGCATGGCGATGATATGCATGATCGGCCAGACTTTGGTCCGCTCGTAATATTCCTCTTCCATTTCGAGGAAATTTGGGAACAGCCGGACGACATCCGGATGTCCTTCGAGGAAGCAGGTCGGCGGCCGCGCAATGATGGCGCAGTCGATTTCGTTGGCGGCGAGGAGTTCGCTCAGCGACTTGTCGGACACGCGCGTGAGCTGCAAGCCTTTCGGCAGGTTCAGTTCAACTTTTTCCTCGCGGCCCGGAGAATTTGCGCCCGCCTGGTACCAATGCACGTCGGTCAATTTGACGCCCATCTCATTGTGCAGCCAACCGCGCATATAAACCGCGGCCGAGTGGGCCCACTCCGGCGAGCCGACGCGTTTTCCCTTGAGATCTTCGGCATGTTTGATGCCGCTTTTTTTGTTGACGTAAAACGAGCTGAAACGGAACAGGCGCGAGCAGATCACCGGCAGCCCGATGATGTCGGAATCCTCCCGCGTCACCTGGGTCGAGAATTTGGCGAAGGACAGTTCCGAGACATCGAATTCGCGATTGGCGGTGAAGCGCGCGAAACACTCATGATGACCAAGATTCATCCAGGTGTGGTCGATGCCTTCGGCTTTGACGACGCCAAGCCGGAAATCGCGGAAATGATCATAATCGGTTGTTGCAATGCTGAGCTTCAGTAAAGACATTCCACCCTCTTGCTGCTGTACCAATGCCGTTGTGCCGTACCTGTTAGCCGCTCCTGATGCGGCGGAACAGGGGGAAATCGACGCGGAGTGGTGTTAAACCGCTTTCGAAAGCAGCACGAGAGCTTTGATTTCGGATTGAGCATGTGATTTTAGCCGGTTTTACCATCGTCAGATTCCTGCACCTTGCGGCGCTCATGCTGCTGTTCGGATGCGGCGCATTTCCGCTCTATACGAAGAAGCCCGACGGAGTGCTGCATCAGTATTTGCGCGGCCTTGTACTGACCTGTGCGATCATCGCACTGATCAGCGGTGCACTCTGGTTCGCATTCCCCGGGCCGGCCCTGTACACGACAGTCGGGCAGGTCCTGATTGTCCGTTTGCTGCTCATTGCAGCTGCGCTCATACTTTTTGCGCGCAAATCCATCGATGCGGCATGGACCGCGGGAGCGGTTTTCTCCACTCTTGCGGTGGCGACCGTTGCCTTGACCGGCCACGCGCAGAGCGGAGTGGTCGCCGGCGCCGGGCTGCATCTGCTCGGGGATGTGCTGCACCTGATCGCGGCAGGTGTGTGGATTGGCGCATTGGCCTGGCTGCTTATGTTGCTCAGTTCGTATACGCAGGCGCCGCGGCGCGACATCGAGCATGCGCTTGCCGGCTTTTCCGGCATCGGTCCCGGCGTGGTCGCAATGCTCATCATCACCGGAATCGTCAACAGTCTGTACCTCATCGGCCCGGAGAGCGCGTTATCGCTGTGGCGGCGGGCATACGGACTGACGCTGCTGATCAAGCTCGCGCTGTTTGCGATGATGTTCGCGCTTGCCGCCGTGAACCGGTACCGGTTGACACCCCGGCTGGCGATTGCTGCGGACCACGGGAGCACGGAGCAGACATTGCGGGCATTCAAAGGGACGATCGCAGCCGAAACGATTCTGGCGGTTCTGGTGCTGGCGGCGGTCGCATTGATGGGTGTACTGCCGCCGCCTACGGATTGAGTTGGCAAGGGGTGCTCATGGCGGTGCTTGCCGGCGCCGCTCGCCCCGCAAATTCGACTTCATATGGGCAGATGCGGCGCGAACTCGTGGTGCTCGACGGAGTGAGCGCTTTTGCGGTCGATGGTCTGACCATACCAGGGGTAAAGTCTCTGGAATTGATCCGTTCGGATCGAACACGCGTTGTTTCTTGTCTGACGTTTGGCCTGCCATGCCGAATCAACGCTGTGAGCACCTGGGCCGTATCGATACTCGCGCCGGCGTGATGGCTGGATTTTGGTAAAATGCAATTCAAGTCAAGAAAAACCAGATGGAAGGCCAGTATTGTCGAAATTTTATCTAATCTTTGGCCTGCTTGCTTTTAAACAGTTACTGTTGAACGTAAAGCGGCATTGAGCCTGCTGTTCGATTCCGCTCGCCCGGTCCGGAATCCTGTGCGTAACTCCATCGTCAGTCGCCGTACGTCGCGTTGATGGCGGCGCATACAAGGAGACACTCGATGTCAGGCTTCATTTCTCGTTTCCTCAAAGACCAGACCGGCGCGACGGCCATCGAATATGGTCTGATCGCAGGTCTGATCTCCGTCGTCATCATCGGCGCCGTGACCGCCGTCGGCACCAATCTGTCGGGCAAGTTCAACACGATCGCTACGGCGTTGAAATAACATGCATGGTTCGTCGGGCTCCCGTCCAGTGACGGAAGCCCGACGCGCCGCCCATTCAACGGCGGCCGTCGTAAAGCTCCGACATTGCGATAGATTATCGCGATGTGCGGGCGCTGCACCAACCCCAATATGAAGCAATAGGCGCGTCAGGCCGACTGCAATTCCGGCAGCTCGGAGCTCCCCTACTTGCGCCAGGTTAAGTGGGGCCGTCCGAAAGTCCGATTTTTTATGAAATGTTGGAACGCGGTTTGGTTTCGGGCGTTGTGGACGGCTCAAGTGAACGGCCATGTCCTCCGAGCCATCAGGTTTCCGGTGCCGAAATCGAGCGGACGCTATAAGGGCCATCCGGGCGACGACGGTTGATCCCGGAATGCGCCGGCTTCTTCTGGACGTCGCGGAGGATTACGAAAACGTCGCCGACATCCTCGACCGGATCGAAGAGACGCAGCGCGTCATCTCAAAACGCCTATCAGTGCGGGGCATTTCAACCGGCGCTTCCCCGCCGGGAATGATGCAGCCAAACCACTGATCGCGCGCAACAGCCGGTGAAACGGGCCTATTTCGACGATGGCAATTTGCCGGTGAACAGTATCGCACGGGAAGCATACAGAGTCGGCGTGCCAAAAATCCCAGCGGGTTGCCGGAAGGTGGAATTCGGGTGCCGGATCAAGCCTATTAGCGTTTTGGTGAAGATTTTAAGCAACATTTCGAAAACAGTTCGTCTACGGCGCAAACTCCCATTCAACCTGCCATCCGATTCTGCTCACTGGCACTGGGATCAAACGCCTATGCTGCTCCGTGTCGATGCGGCGGCCTGCTTGCGACGCCGGCGACCGGTTAGAGGGAGAAGACTTCAGTGGCTGCATCCATTGCCAGCATTGCTAAAGACGGCTTCCGGCGCTATCGCGATCAAGTATGGCCTGATCGCGCAGCCGATTCCCGTCGCGACCATTCGCGTGGTAACGGCGACCGCCACCAAACTGGCCACAGTTTTCGTCCATATCGGCAACTCCCCAAAAGCACCGAACTTGGCCCCAAGGGGCTGGCCGTCGGCGGAGGCGCCGCCGCGGCACCCCTTCACCGGTGGCCGGTGCCAAGCCTCGCCATGCTGCGTGATGTGGTGGTGTTTGGTTTCGCGATAGGGCTGGCGCTCGCAGGTCTGATTACGGTGATAATCACACCTCCGATCTAGCAAGCGGGTCCGGCCCGGCAGGGCATCGCCGGGGCGATAGATCGGCGCCCCGATTACCGTTCGGCCGATCGAAACAATATTGAAAATAGACCAGGTCAGATTTGCGACTCAGGAATCGCAAAACTCGCTGGCGTGACGATTCTGAAATTCGCTTGATGTCCATATCGGCATCAGGGTGGATTTGATGATCGAAATGCCAGCAGCCAATTAGGAACTCCATGCTGCCGCGCGCATGGGAAATTCGCGGCTAATACCCGCTGACAGTATTTAGTCAATTGCCCGGAGCAAAACCAACCGCGGGTGAAATGATTGTGCGGTATCGATGCCATTGCGCGCAGCTTTAGGGTCAATGTCCAAAGGTCGCGTCGCTCGGCAGTAAGACGAGTTTTGAACCGGGCCGTCATGGCCCTGCACTTGGAGGTATCAATGCGAACGCTCGCGAAAAGGGGTGCTGCGGCTCTCATGCTCACCTGCATGACCGGAAACGTCATGGCAGCGACCCAGGCCAGTTGCGCCCATCCTAATGAGATGGCCGCAGTCAAGACCGCCGCAATTCAGCAGCGCCTGATGGTGGCTGCCCTGACCTGTCATGCCACGCCGTCGTACAACAAGTTTGTGGTGTCCTATCAGAAGGACCTGCAAGCCTCGGACCGGCAATTGGAGAACTTCTTCCGGCGTCTGCATGGAAAGAGCGGCACCGAACAATATCACGCGTTCAAGACGCGGCTTGCCAATGAGTCATCCATGGCGAGCATCCACGACTTTGCCGGTTATTGCGACAGCGCACAGCAGATGTTTGAGGAAGCGCAGGCAAGGCCGACTCTGGCCTCATTTATGGCCGATCGTGAGACGGCAGCCGATGCAGTCTTCGAGCCATGCCCGGTGATCACGGCCCGCAATACGCGGCCGGCGCACAAACCGGTCAAAGTCGTGCCGGCGCAGGGCAGGGGTTTGGCACCGCAGTGATCCGCCCCGAAGCATGACTTCGGTTTCGGTATCAGATCTGCCGAAGTTCTCTTCGTCATTGTGACAACTCCCAGCGGGTGTTCGGATCGAACACCCGCTGTTTCTGTTCCTGCGCCTTTCCTGCCATGCGGAGTCAACGCGGTGCGCGCCGCGGCCAAGCTCGCTTAGCCCTCAGCCAGCCAGGCCAAGAGGAACGAGTTCCCGTCAGATAAGGTAGTCGGCTTTCGACCGGCGTGATAAATTAACCTTTGCGCCCTTTCTCCACCTGAATGGAAACGCGGGTGCCCGGGCGCGTTGCGTCGTGACGTCACAAGCTCCGGCTCCAACAGTAGGGGGGCGACGGTTTCCGTCGTCGAACGTCAATGATCCCCGGTTCCCGCGTAATGCTTTGGGCGAACTATCGCCAGAATGGCAACGGCCAGCCGACCGTTTCCGTCCCGGCGCCGGTTGACAAGAGTACTCCTGAAGCACCCTGGTGGTATGATTACATCGCACAGCACGCCAATCTATGGGCGAGTTTGGGCTTTACCGATATTCTGTTTCCGAATCCGTTGATTTGTCAGGGCGGCAATGGGCCCGGCGACGACGGATACAACCCGTTCGACGATTACGATATCGGATCCAAAGGAGCTCCGACCCGGTTCGGCACGGCTGAAAAGCTGCGCCGCGCAGTTGCGATATGCCGCGCGAACGGAATGAATGTGTGGCTTGATATTGTCAATCACCAACGCATGGGCGGCAATAACGGAATCTACGAATACAGGTCCGCGACCGGAGAAAAAAGCGGGCGCTTCGCCAAGCGGCCGTCCTACTTTCGCGGCAATCCTCCACGCGTACCTGAAGACCCTGTGCCGGTGCCACATGACGATTTCGCGTTCGGTGACGAATTGTGCCCGGTCAACGCGATTCCCAAGCGCGCGGTGTGGGATGGACTCATCGCCGCCGGCGACTGGCTGTTCCTTACCACGGGCACCCAGGGCGCGCGTCTCGACGATATGAAAGGCATGAACACCGGCTTTGTTCATTCCTGGATGACATCTGAGGCGATGGCGTCACAGGAATTCTTCGGCGAGTACGATGATGGCAATCCGGACAACGAAAATTGGTGGATTGGCCAGGTCCAGCAACGCGCGTCGGCCCTGGACTTCGCTTTCCAGGAAAACATGGCCTATCCGATGTGCATGAAAGCCGGCGGAGCGGATGGCTGGCAAATGTCCTGGATGGGCACGAACGCGTTGCTGTTTCAGAACCCAATGAAGGCCGTGACGTTCGTCTCCAGCCTCGACAGTGAAACGGACGGCTGGGCCACTATTATCAACAACAAGACCCTGGGCCTTGCGTTGATGCTCGGGATGACGGGCCTGCCGATGGTTTACATCAAGGATTGGTTGCCGGAATCCATGCACGGCTACGCGTTGGACCAGGAGATCAACAATCTTGTCTGGTGCGCGCGCAACCTCGCGAACGGCGGCGTCAACATCGTGTACAGCGACGCAAAAACTTATGTCTTCCAACGGACGGGTCCACCGGGCGCGCTGATCGCGCTGAACAACGATATATGGAACCCGCAATGGACCACAGTGACCTGTCGCACCCAGCATGCGCCCGGCACGGTCATGCATGATTACACCGGAAAAAATGCGGAAGACAGCACCGTCGACAACAACGGCAATATGACCTTCGGCATCCCCCCGGCCGGGAATGGGAAGGGCTACGGCTTCTGGGCTCCGGCCGGCACGAGCGGCGGTATCACTTTTCCCAGGTTGTCATGTACGCAAAGTTTTTTCGGTGCGGATGACCTGGACATCGGGCCGGCAACAAATGGCGCCATGACAGTCGGACGCGTATGGATCGATCAGCATTCGTCGATCGAAGCCGAACTCAAAGTCGAAACCGGCGGCTGGGCTCCCAGGAAAAGCCGGGTCACGTTCCAAATCGGCGACCCCCAGGGCCACCTGCGTGGCGATGGAACCGTGACACTTGGCGACGCAACGATACATGCGTCCAGCAGTGCCGGGACGACGGGCTGGCACACAATCCACCTGAACTCGAGCGGCCTGCCGGCCGGCGGAGCGCCGTTCACATTCAAGATTACGTACGCTGCCCCCCAGACCATCAACAAGGAGCAGTTCTGATGAGCGCGACGACGTTCGACCGTTTCGGTCAGGTCATCACAGTCCTGCCATATCTGTGGGGCTTCGCGGCGGCTGCGGCGCTGGACCACGTCATTGATATCCGAATATTTTTCCTGCCCGCTATGGCTTGCGTCGCGGCGGTGAGCGCCGGTTTGGTGATGCGCCGAATGACAGGACGATGACGACCAACGTTGTCACTCGCAGCTTCGGCAACAGCCGCATGGGTTGCTATGTTGATCCGTCCTGGACCCTGACCTCGGAGCACGTGCAAAAGGCCGGCGTGCGCGTGCTGGGACAACTTAAACTTGATGATCCGCGCGGCGCCGAGGGTCAGGTACTTGCTGTGGCGGACCTGACCATGACCGACAGCAAAGCGCATAACGTCGCATTCGTTTGTGACATGTCGAACAACGTCTATGCATTCGATGCAGACAGCTACGCCGTATTATGGAAGCTGAATGTTGGCAGACCGATAACGATTACCAAACAGTGGGACATGTGGATGATCAACCCCTTTTGGGGCATCCTCTCCA
>JAGWSK010000557.1 GCA_028869355.1 Alphaproteobacteria bacterium
CACGTGACGCTTAGCAATACGGCAGGATAACTTTGGGCCGAAGGGGACCATCAGCTGAAGGAAAGCATTGTTGGCGCACGCACGCGCGCCCGCCGGATGGCCCGGGTTCCGGCAAGTTCTCAAATAGGACTAATTTTTCTCGGTATGCCTATTGACTAGGCCGATTTGTTCCTATATTGTTCTCTGCACATTGGCTGGAGACGCAAAACCTTGGACCTGCCCGACAACGACCCCCCTGAACTGCCGGATGACGCCGGCGACGAAGCTGTCCAGGATGAGGAAGAAAGCATTCTTGCCGGCGTCGCAGAAACACTTGGCATGCCGCCGGAAATGCTGCAGCAGCTCATCGAAGAGGACGGCATTGACGACGACGACATTGACGACGACTTCAAGATCGGCCTTGAACGCGAACCGCCACATCATCCGTCCGGAGGCCTCGATTTCGCCGGTCCCGCGCCCTGGCCCGAACCGGTCCGCGCCGGCGAGCTGTTGGCCCGCATCACCCATGCCATCGCCTTTCATGTCCCCATGGAGCGCCATCTCGCCCTCACCGCCGCGCTGTGGGCGATGCACACCCACAGAGTGGCGGAAGCAACCAGAACGCCGCGCCTTGTAATTCACTCCGGCCGCGTCGCCTGCGGCAAAACCACTTTGCTCTCCGTCCTCTCCTGCCTCGTCCTCCGCCCACTGACAATCTGCGCCGCAACCCCGGATTCACTGCTCGAGGCGGTTATCCGGCGGCCGACGCTCTTGATCGATGATGGAGCCGCACTGCTTCAGGGGAGCCGGGACGCACGCATCCTGATCCGCAACGGATGCTGCCGCTCGGGCGCGCGCCTGTTGCGCATGGGGCGCCGGTCGCGCGGCCGATCCGGCCCACAGGCGATCGAACTGTTCACCGCCGTAGCCGTCGCCGTCGATGGCGACATTCCGCCGCTATTCGCCGGCCGCGCGATCGGCATTCCGCTTGAGCCATTGCCGTTCGGTGAAGTCCCCGGCCCGCTTTCTCCCGAAGCCCTCGACAATCTTTCCGAAATGGGCCGGATGATCGCACGCTGGGCGAGCGACGAAGAGGACCTGTCCGCCGTAGCGCACAGCGCGAAGGCGGATTCGCCCGCCGGCTTGTCCGCCGACTTGTCCGCCGAAGCTCGCAGAGCGAAGGCGGATCCGAACTGGCGGCCCTTGCTCGCAATCGCCGCCGCAATCGGCGACGAATGGAGCACCCGCACAACCGAAGCAATGAAACGCGTTGGCGGTGTCTCGGCCACCTCCGAACTGGAACGGCTGCTCTCCGACATCCGCACCGCGATCCAGGACATCCGTGCCGGGCGCTGCGTTTTCACCGGACCGGACCGAAAACCGATCGGCGACCATGACCGCATCCGCAGCATCGATCTGATCGAGCAACTGTGCCTCGCGGAGTCCAGCCGATGGAGCGAACACGGCCGCAACGGCCAGCCGATCACGCCACATGGGCTGGCCCGAATCCTCGCCGGCGCAGATATCCGCCCCGGAATGATCCGCTTCCACACCGGTGATGAGAACGGCCAGGGGGTGTCGTTCAGAGATCGCGGTTATCTCTTCACCCAGTTCAATCAGGCCTTCGCGCGGTATCTGCCGGTCGGCGCGCTGGAAACTGTGTAATGTTTACACCTGCCTGCACACTGGTGCAGTTGTGCAATTTGATTTTGGTTATGCTGGTTCGAGTTGTTTTCTGAGGAACACATGTTGCGCGGCAAATTGCTTTTGATCGGCACAATGGTTGCCGGCGGATTGCCTGGCGTGACCGCGGCGGATGGTGCGATTGACGTAGAGATCGTAGATCACCACCAAATAGAAGGTCTTATGTCGTGAACCAGCTTCGTAATCCACATCCGGGCGAGATCCTCAAGGAAGAATTCCTGAAGGAGATTGGGATGAGTCAAAATCAACTCGCTCACGCCATTGGCGTGCCTGCCAATCGCATACACGCCATTGTCAATGGCTCGCGTAACATCACGGCAGACTCCGATCTCAGGCTCTGCAAGTTCTTCAGGTTATCGGAGGGCTATTTCCTTCGCCTTCAGAATGCTTACGACACAATGGAAGCAAAGCGGCGGATTACCAGCGACGTGGCCAGGATTAAACCTTACAAAGCCCCGAAGACGCGACTTGCCGGGGAAGGCAACTGCGCTGGCATGACAGCGCATCCACGCGCTCCGTGGCGTCTC
>JAGWSK010000558.1 GCA_028869355.1 Alphaproteobacteria bacterium
GACTTCCTGAGGAGTCCGGCCTTCGCGCGCATCCACTGAGGGATGCAGGGCGGGATCATCAATCATTGAGACCACACAGAGTGCCGGTATTTCCGGCGCAAGGGGGAAAGTTATGCATCCAGTGACGTCCCGCTTCGCGATCCTGATGGGATCCGCATCGCTGCTGACTTTGACCAATGCCCTGACCGCACATGCCCAGGAGGCTTCCCGGGCGGAGACGCTTCAGGTGACTCCGCGGCAATTTGCGCAGGTACAGGTGGCGCAGAACGTTGCCCAGGCGCAAATGGCGCAGGCGGGGCCCGAGGCGGTGCCGGAACAGGTGCTCGTTACCGGATCGCTGATTCACGGCACGGCGGCGGTCGGGGTCCCTATCACAAATCTTGGCACGCAGGATTTTACCCAGACGGGCGCCGTGACGATCGGTGACCTGTTCCGCACGGTCCCCGTCGCGAATGTCGCGCCGGGCCCATCCGCCACGAACTCCAACGGTCACCAGGAACGCGAAACGCGCGTCAACATCCGCGGCCTCGACCAGACCGGTCCACGCTCGTTGCTGATGATCGACGGCGTGCGTTTTCCTCCGCAGGCGGATGGTCTTTGTGCGATTGACCCCTCGATCATCCCCGCTCTCGCGCTGGACCGCGTGGACATCCTCGCGGACGGCGCGTCGGCGACCTACGGATCGGACGCCATCGCGGGCGTGGTCAACGTCATTCTCAAGCGCGGTTTTGATGGAGCGGTGACACTGGCACATGTGCAGGTGCCCACAGACGGTGGCGGCGTCCAATACCAGGCGTCGCAACTATGGGGACGCACCTGGCAAGGCGGCGACATCACCCTGACTTATGAATGGACGGATGAAAAGGCGGTTACCGGCAATATCCATTCCAAATTCACCACCAATTTCCTTCCCTGGGGTCTCGAGGATCCGTTTGTGTCGATTGCCGCCGCCCAACCCGGCGTCGTTTCCACCGGCACACCTGTCGTTGCCAGGACCGTCACGGTGGGTTCCAGTACCCCGGCTCCTGTACTGGTGGCCGGCACCTGCACCAATTGCTTCTCGATCCCGCGCGGTACCGGCACGAATTGGAGCGCGGCCGCGAACGCGAAGGGCCCGTCAGGCGCATCGACCATCAGTTGGGCCAGTCTGATGGGCCACCCCGGCGACAGCAATTTCATTGATCCGATGACGGAGGGTTGGGAACAGGGCGCACAGCAGAAGAACGCCTTCGTCCTGACAGTTGATCAGCAACTATTCCCGGGCGTGACGTTTTTCGGCACCGGTTTTTACAACAACCGCCGGGTTGAAGAGCGGCTGCCCTCGTTCGGCGGCGGCGGATTGGGCACCTATCTCACGACCTGGAAAGTGCCGACCATCAACCCGTACTATCCGGCGGGGGCGCCGGCCGGATTGCAGGTCTCCTACGATCTCGCGGCGGAAGTGCCGCCCAGCATTCCGGCTTGGGAAATTTCGGAACGCTACCAGTTCGGCCTCAATATCGATCTTCCCTTCACCTGGAACGGTCAGATCTATGAATCCCGCAGCTATGAAGATGTCGGATATATCCGTCACTTCATCAGCAAGTCCGGTGTGAACGCGGCGCTCGCAGGGGCGACCAACCCCGCGACCGGTGCGCCCATTCCGTTCCTCAACGTGTTCTGCGATCCGTTCGCGTTCCAGTGCAATTCGCCGGCGACTCTCGCCTATATCGGCGCCACACAAACCCAACAGGCGCGCTGGGCAATGGAGGAGAAGGGCGCAAAGTTCGACGGGCCATTGTTCGACCTCCCGGCCGGATCGGTGAAGGCGGCGGTTGGCGGCACCTATGAGTCGGACAGTGTCATCGGTGCCAGCGGCACCACCGCCGGTGTTGCCGGAAACCCGCCCCTCAATCAGTTCATCGCCTCGGACTCCGAACCCTACCACGTCTGGGCATTCTTCGCGCAGGTGGACGTTCCGGTGTTTGGCGACAACCTGAACTTCCCGCTGATGCGCAAGCTCGATCTGGAAGGTTCGTGGCGCTACGACAACTACGGCGGCAATCCGGTGCTGACCGGCATCACGCGAAACCCGAAACTCTCCTTCACCTGGCTTGTCGATGAAGCGGTCGGCGCCACGATTCGGGGAAGCTGGGGAACCTCCTTCCGTTTCGCGAATGAGGGTGAATTCTCGAACATCCTCAGTCCGGTCGATCAGTCGGCCAACCTTCCGAGTTCAAGTCAAAACGCTACGGTTGCATGTATCAACGGTGCCGCCACCCCGGGCAGCACGGCCGCAGGCCTGATCGCCGGCGGCGGCGCAGCAACGGCGTGCAATACCACGCCCGGCGGCATCTCCTATGGCGGCGGACCGGAGCCGGCTCTGCGCATCTTTACCAATGCACAAGGCCAGACGGTAACGCGCGAAGGCGGCCTCGCACTGGCGCCGGAAAAAGCCACCAACTACAGCGTAGGACTGGAGATCGCGCCGACGATCGATTTCCTCAGGGGACTCGATCTGCAGGCCACGTGGTACAGCGTCAAGATCAATGGCGTGCTGCAGGGGCAGCTTGCCGCGGCAACGACATCGGGTCTGTCCGATCCGAACCAGCGATTCCACTTCATTCTACCCAGCGACACCGGCTGCCCGGTGGCAGACAACAGCAATCCGACAGCCTGCGCACCATTCCAAAAAATGGTCCTGGCGACGATCAACGATCCCAATCAGGGCGAAGGACTGACCGCCGCTGACGCCTCAAATATCTATTGGATCAACGACTCCGCCACCGCGAATTCGGGATTCATTCACGTCAGCGGAGTGGATTTTAACGGCAGCTATGATTACGACGCAGGCGATATTGGCGCTTACAATATCGGGATTACCGGCACCTATTACCTCCACCGCTGGGTTCAACAGTCCGCAGGCGGCGCGATTTTCGACGCGCTTCACCAGAACAACCTCGCATCGGTGAATGGACTTCCACAGCAAGGCGTCGAGACGCTTCCACGATTCATTTACCGGGCCCGTCTCGGCTGGAGCGATGGGCCCTTCAGCGCAACGGTATTCTGGAACCACCAGAGCCACTTCTTCGAACAGCACACCAGCACACCACCGAACGTCAACATGGCGTGCACCACCTCGGGCGGCACGCTCGGCGGCGGCACATTGCCATGCGCGATCAGCAATTTCTCGTACATTCAGCCGGCCTGGGACACGATCGACCTGTCATTCGGCTATAGCACCGGAACGATCCCGGCCAATATTTATCTGCAGAACCTGACGCTGCAGCTCACCGTGACCAACGTGATGGGAAGACATGCGGCGTTTGAGTACGGACCCAATTCCACCACCCGCAATCCGGGGGGATTCGACATCCTTCAACCGGATTACGGCCGCGTGATCGGCCTCACGCTGATCAAGAACTGGTAGTCAGAAACAGCGGGCTGGGACAGGCATACGCGAGCCGAATGCCTGTCCCCCTGCGCTGCGGCTTCGGAAATGTATATTTCCAAACCTCGGCGTTTGGCTTCCGCGCCGTGAAATTTTCAAGAAAGTTCATATCATCCAAAGTGTTAGATGGACTGTGCGGAGTGTTGCGTAAAAGCCGCATCTCCCCGCTCACCAAAGTTGCGGTAATCTGCCGATAATCGCGGTGCGTGCACACTTGGCGGACCAATTCGAGGGCCGTCGAGAATGCCACGCCACCGGTTTCCGCTCGTCTGCGCATTGCTGCTGACATCATTCGGCGCCCTTGCCGCAGATGCGAATTATCGCGTGGTACAGCGCATCAAAGTGCCCGACGGCGGCTTTGATTACGCCACCTTCGATCCCGCAACGGCGCGTGTATTGATGACGCGCACGGACTTCACCTCGGTTGTGGATGCAAAAACCGGACGCGTGTCGCAGCTCAATGCGGGCGCCGGCCATATGGCAGTTCCCGTGGCGGGCAGTTCGCTGCTCGTCATCCCGCAGCGGCCGAACAATGTGCGTATCATCGATGGTGCAACCGACAAGGTTGTGGCCGATGTTCCAGCGCCCGGCGCTCCGGATGGCGCGGCTTATGATCCGTACACGAAATATGTCTGGGTGATGGGACATGACGGCGGCATCGCCACCGCGATCGATCCGGCGGCGAAGAAGGCCGTGGCGCAAGTGAATGTCGGGGGCACGCTGGAATTTCCGGCGAGTGATGGTGCGGGAAAAATCTATGTCAATGTGACGTCCACGCCGGACATCGCGGTGATTGACGCGAAGACCGATATGGTCACCGCCCATTACGCGCTGAGCGGCTGCCGCGGCGCATCCGGTCTGGCATACGCGACGCAGGCAAAACTCCTGATCTCGTCCTGCGGCAACGGGATGGCCAAAGTGATTGACGCGGCCTCGGGGCGTGAAGTTGCCTCGATTCCGATCGCGCGCGGTCCCGATGCGGTGATCTACGATCCGGTGCGGCGTCTCGCTTTCATACCCTGCGGCGGCGATGGTGTCCTGGAAGTGATCTCGGTGCCCGACGCGGGGCATGTCATGAAAATCGAAACCGTACCGACCCAGGCGGGATCGCGCACCGGCACGCTCGATCCGCAAAACGGGCGTTTGTACCTGATGGCATCACAACCGGATCCAACCGGCAAACCGGGCCCAGGCGGGCGCGGCATTGCCCGTGTACCCGGAACCTATGAGATTCTTGTCGTCGCGCCGTAACTGATGGCGCGAAGGGGATCGGGATGAGGCATTTTGCGTAGCGTCGCGTAGCGTTCGTATCAGCAAGTAAGGAGTTGTGTACACACCAATCACGCAGTGCCATTACGGCACCAAGGGGGAAATATGAATCCGACGACTGCCCGTTTCGCCACCCTGATGGGTTCGGCATCGCTGCTGGCATTGACCAATGCATTGACGGCAAATGCGCAACAGGCTGCGCAAGCAGTTCAGGTGAGTCCGCAGCAGTTTGCGCAAGCGCAGGTGGCGCAGGCGGCACCGGAGCAAACGGCGCAGGCGGCGCCCGAAGCAGTGCCGGAACAGGTGCTGGTCACCGGATCGCTGATTCACGGCACCGCGGCGGTTGGCGTGCCGGTCACCAATCTCGGCGTGCAGGATTTCACCCAAACCGGCGCGGTAACGATCGCGGATCTCTTCCGCACGGTTCCGGTAGCAAACGTTGCGCCGGGTCCATCGTCGACGAATTCCGGCGGCCACCAGGAACGCGAAACCCGCGTCAACATCCGCGGTCTCGACCAGACCGGTCCGCGTTCATTGCTGATGGTCGATGGCGTGAGATTTCCGCCTCAGGCGGACGGTCTGTGCGCGATTGACCCCTCGATCATTCCCGCGCTTGCCCTCGATCGGGTGGATATCCTCGCGGACGGCGCCTCGGCGACCTACGGCTCGGACGCCATCGCCGGCGTGATCAATATCGTCCTTAAGCGTGGTTTCGACGGCGCCGTGACGCTGGCGCATGTGCAGGTGCCGACGGACGGAGGAGGCGTGGAATATCAGGCGTCGCAACTGTGGGGCCGCACCTGGGACGGGGGCGACATCACCCTGACCTATGAATGGACCGATGATAAGGCGGTCACGGGAAACATTCATTCCAAATTCACCACCAATTTCCTGCCCTGGGGGCTGCAGGATCCGTTCGTCGGGTTCGGGGCATCAGTCCCCGGCACGGTATCCACCGGCGCGCCGCATGTTGTCAGCTCACTCGGTGTTGGCACCCAGGTTCCAGCGCTGGTGAACGGTACCTGCACCAATTGCTTCTCCATTCCCAAGGGCACCGGCGCCAATTGGACCGCGGCTGCTGATGCCAAGGGCCCCGGAGGCGCGTCGACCATCAGTTGGGCGGCACTGATGGGCAATGCCGGAGCGAATAACTTCGTTGATCCGCTGTCCGGCACCGGTGGTTGGGAACAGGGCGCGCAGCAGAAGAACTCCTTCGTTATGACCGTTGATCAGAGGCTGTTCCCGGGCGTGTCGTTTTTCGGCACAGGGTTTTACGCCAACCGGCGGGTTGAAGATAAGCTGCCGTCCTTCGGCGGCCAGGGATTGGGAACTTATCTGACCGACTGGAAAGTGCCGACGATCAACCCGTATTACCCGGCAGGGGCGCCGTCCGGTCTGCGCGTCGGGTATGATCTCGCCGACGAGGTGACACCCAGCATTCCGGCGTGGGAAGTCTCGGAACGCTATCAGTTCGGTCTCAATCTTGATCTGCCATTCGCCTGGAATGGCCAAATCTATGAATCGCGCAGCTTTGAAGATGTCGGATATATTCGCCATTACATCAGTACTGCTGGTGTGAACGCCGCGCTGGGCAACAACGGCGCGCAGGCGGTCAATCCTGCCACCGGGGCCCCCATTCCATTCCTGAACCTGTTCTGTGACCCGTTGGCGTTCCGGTGCAACTCGCCCACGACGCTGAACTATATCGGCGCCACGCGCACCCAAAACGCCCGCTGGGCCATGGAAGAAAAAGGCGCAAAGTTCGATGGGCCGCTGTTCGATCTTCCGGCCGGTCAGGTGAAGGCGGCGGTTGGCGCGACTTATGAATCCGATAGTGTCTCAGGTTGCGACGGCAGCAACGCCGGCACCCCTGGAAACCTGCCCCTCGGTCAGTTCATCACCTGTGATCCGGAACCCTACCATGTGTGGGCATATTTCGGGCAGTTGGACATTCCTGTGTTTGGCGACAACCTCAATTTCCCGCTGATGCGCAAGCTCGATCTCGAAGGATCGTGGCGTTATGACCAGTACGGTGGCAATCCGGTGCTCACGGGCATCACGCGCAATCCGAAATTCTCGTTCACCTGGCTCGTCGATGAATTGGTCGGCGCCACGGTGCGTGGAAGCTGGGGAACTTCCTTCCGATTCGCAAATGAAGGTGAGTTCTCGAACGTGCTCAGTCCGGTCGATAACTCGATCAATTTTCCAACTTCGGGCACGGGCGCTAATATCCAATGCATCAACGGGGCCGCGACCGCCGGCAGTACGGCGGCGGCACTGGTTGCCGCGGGCGTCCCCTGCGGCAGCGCGCCCGGCGGCTTCTCCTATGGCGGCGGACCGGAGCCGGCACTGCGCATCTTCACCAATGCCCAGGGTCAGACGGTGACACGCGAAAACGGACTCGCGCTGGCGCCGGAGAAAGCCACCAACTACAGCGTCGGCTTCGAACTCGCCCCGACCATTGATTTCCTCAGGGGCCTCGATCTGCAGGCGACCTGGTACAGCGTCAAAGTCAATGGCCTGCTGTCCGGACAACTTGCCGCCGGAAACACAACGGGCCTCAACGATCCAAACCAGCGGTTCCACTTCATCGTGCCCAGCGATACCGGCTGTCCGGTGGCGGACAACAATAATCCGGCAGCCTGTGCGCCGTTCCAAAAAATGGTGCTGGCCGCGATCAACGATCCCGCCCAGGCCGACCAACTTACTCCCGCTGACGCGACGAGTGTTTATTTCATCAACGATTCCGCAACCGCCAACTCGGGCTTCCTTCACGTCACCGGAGTCGATTTCAACGGCAGTTATGACTACGATGCGGGGGATCTGGGCGCCTACAATGTCGGCATCACCGGCACCTATTATCTGCATCGCTGGCTTCAAACGTCGTCCGGCGGCAAGATCATCGACACGCTCGATCAGAACATCGCATCTGTCGGTGGGCTTGCCCAGAACGGCGTTGAGACACTCCCGCGTATGATCTGGCGTGCCCGCGCCGGCTGGAGCGATGGCCCAGTCAGCTTCACGGTGTTCTGGAATCACCAGGGCCACTATTTCGAAACCCATACGAGCGCCCCGCCGAATGTGAATTTCCAGTGTACGACTTCGGGCGGCACGCTCGGCGGCGGCTCAATGCCGTGCGCGATCAGCAATTTCTCATACATCCAGCCGGCCTTTGACACCTTCGATCTCTCGTTCGGCTACAATACGGGCGACATGCCGGCGAACGATTACCTGAAGCGGATCACGCTTCAGCTCACCGTGAACAACCTGATGGGAATGCATGCTCCGTTTGAGTACGGACCCAATGCGTCAACCCGCAATCCCTCGGGCTTCAGCCTCCTCGCGCCGGATTACGGGCGCGTGATCGGATTGACGCTGGTCAAAAACTGGTAACGCACGAAGGCAATCCGTCCGGCAGACAACCTGCCGGACGGATTGGCGCAAAGCCGCCCGCCCTGGGCGGCTTTTTTTTCAAGGATACCGGCGGCGCGATAGCCCGATGCGCGCGGGGAATCATGCCGGGACCGCGTCAAACGCGACGGTCAGACGTGTGTCGCTTCCTCCGAACGGAACTGTGCCATGCCAGAAAAACGAGGGAAACAGCACCAGCATGCCGCGTTCCGGCTTCACGAACCGTTCCGGCCTGTCGCCTGGGCCCAGGCCGAGATTCGACTCTCCCAATTTGAACCAGCCTTCATGTGTTTCGTGGTTGTCAACGGCCGCCGGAAGATCGGCATAGAATGCCGAGCTGATCCAGCCTTCCGGATGGATGTGATTGGTGTGAAAGCCCTGCGGCCTGAGAAGACACGACCATGATCCGGCAAAGCGGAAGCCGGCGGATCGCCGTGTTGTCACGGCATTCGGGACGCCCCGGGCCATGGATTGAACATAGTCTTCGACTTTTTCGGCAATCGCGCGGCGCAGCGCCGTCACCGCGGGAGTAGACCGGGAGAACAGATCGCCGAGCGTCTGCGTGCCGCCGCGCAGTGTCTGATCGAGTGGTTCGTGCCTGCCCGAATGCGCGGCGCGCAACTCCGCGGCAAGCCCGTCAAGGAATTCTTCCGTTCGGATTCCCGGAGGAGCGCCGATGTCATAAATCTTCACAAATCGATTGAAGTCCGCGAACTGCAGATATCGGGGGTCACCCTCCGCACGGAGGGCGAGCAGGAGTCCCGCCAGCGCCAACTGCTCGGAAGGATTGATTCGAAGGGCGTGTTCAAATTGCCGTCTCGCTTCCGCGAACTCGGAGGCCATGAGCAGCGCAAAGCCGCATTGATGCCGAAAAAAAGATGATGCCGGATCGGCTGCAATGGCACGGTCAAAATGCAGCGCCGCATCGGCAAAACGTTTGCGTTCGGCCAGCACCGTTCCAAGAAACGCGCAAATATCGGACCGCCCGGGCGCCGCGGCTTCCGCGTCGCGCAGCAATTGTTCCACAAGATCAAGCTCGCCACCGCGCATCCTCAGATGCGCTTCCATGAGCAGAAGATCCGGATCCACTGTGCCCTGCCGCCGCATGGCCACAAAAGTCTCAAATGGCTCCGGTTGCCCCTGTTCGTGTGCAAGCCGCGCATATTCAGCGTGCACATCGGCGCGGCGAGGGTCGAGTTCAATTGCCGAACGGTACGCTGCCAATGCTTCTTCAACCCGCCCCGCATCGCGCAGACTGTTGCCAAGCGCAATCCGGATTTCGATCCGGTTTGGCGCAAGCCCGGCTGCCCGCTCAAGCCTGGCGATGCTTTCGTCATGCCTTCCGAGGCGCGCCAGTGCACGGCCGCAGTGATAATGCGCGTCAACAAAGCCGGAATCCGCCGCGACGGCGCGCTCCAGCACATCGAGAGCTTCGGTCAAACGGTTCTCGTCGATCAGGAGCGCACCCATGCGGGTCAGTGACGGGGCGAAATGAGGATTGCTCGACACCGCAGCCGCATGCGCAGCCAGTGCCTCCGGCAACCGGCCTCTCTTTTCAAGCGTGAAGCCAAGATTGTAGTTCGCCTCAACTGAATCCGGCTTTAGCGCGACAGCGCGGCGGTAGCTGGATTCGGCATCCGCGAGACGTCCCGCTGCATGCAGGAGATTGGCGAGATTGTTGTGCAGTTCGGGACGGCGGGGGGCGGCGGCAATGGCCCTGCGCAGCAGCGTTTCGGCCTCTGTCGTGTTTCCCCGCCGTTTTTCGATCAGCGCCAGCGCGTTCAGAACGTCAGGATCGCTCGGCGTTTGACCCAGCAATTCACGATAAAGCGCCGCCGCTTCTGCACTGCGGCCGGACGCTTCGAGTGCCGCGGCGCGGCGAAGCGTATGGTCGGCGGACATCAGGGGGCCAGAGTTGTGCGTGATGATGTGGCTCTATGCCGTCGTGTCTTTGCCGCCCAGGATCGTGCCAGGGGGAATTGCTGCCGCACCCGGCAATAATCGGCGACGATTCAGCATGGCCATTCCCTCTTGCGGGCTACACAAGCATCGGCGCGAGGGGGATCGCTGTCAATCGTGGTCGGAGGTCGTGATCTGGCCGCCAGGTCGTGGCCGAGCCCCGATCCAGGGCCAATCAACAGATTGGGTACGGAAGACGGCAGCGCAACCGTTGCAAACAGTTTGACGATCCGTGGCGCCGAAAGAGCGCGCGACCCTGGTTTACAATTTCCGGTCCCATTTCCACGAAACTCGCGCAGGCACGTGGCAGGTGGAACGGTCGGCGGCGGCTCGTTCCCCTGCGCGATCAGCGATTTCACCTGCGAACAGGCCGCGTGGGATGCGTTCGGTCTTCACTGGTCAAAAAACTGGTCGTCTGAATCGTTCGCGTGACACGCCGTGGGCTTGGCTCGCGGCGTGTTTTTTATTGCCGCGCGCAATGCTGGCGCGAGGTATTGCCAATCAATATCTTTTCATAGACCGGCTCCTCCATCGCACCGTTCAGGGCCTGCGAGTCACAAGAAAATATTGTCGTCTCAAATTGTTAGCTATGGTCAGAACGAATACCGCACGGTGACCTGGGTCCGCGAATCATAAAAACTCGATCATCTTGCTACAACTCCAGCGAGCAACTAACATCAAATTGAAACTGGAAGTCGCAGACATGGATTGCGCCCGCCCAAGACGTTTCGTGGCCGCCTGCGGTTCCGGTAAGCGCAGACCGTCCAATTCTGACGCGCCGTGCGAAAGGCATTGGCGCGGGGCGGTGAGACGCGCAACCCCAACGACTTCCGGCAAATTCCGTATCTTCGCGCTCGCTCCATAGCGGGCAGATGAGGGGGCGAAGAAACTCCGTATGCGTCAAATTTATGCATGAGATCACTACCCGCGCGCCTGGTGTGCGCAGCGGCTGAATTGGTTGAGTTGGGACAGATCAGTAGAGGAGTTCGGATCACGGCAAACAGCTAGTGCCATTGCGGCACATAGGGGAGGAGACACATGAATCCTACAACGACGCGTTTTGCGACCCTTATGGGTTCGGTATCGCTTTTGACGTTGGGAAATGTTCTCACGGCGCACGCGCAGGAGGTTGCCCAGGCGCAGCCGGTCCAGGTGACTCCGCAGCAGTTTGCCCAGGCACAAGTGGCACAGAATGTTGCCCAGGCGCCGATGGCCCAGGCGGGTCCGGAAACAATCCCGGAACAGGTGCTCATCACCGGATCGCTGATTCATGGCACCGCAGCCGTTGGCGTGCCGGTGACCAATCTTGGCGTTCAGGATTTCACCGAGACCGGCAATACGACCATTGGCGATCTTTTCCGCACCGTTCCGGAAGCCAATGTCGCGCCGGGGCCTTCGGCACAGAACTCCGGCGGGCACCAGGAACGCGAAATCCGGGTCAATATCCGCGGTCTCGACGCAACCGGTCCGCGCTCACTGCTGATGATCGACGGCGTGCGTTTTCCGCCTCAGGCAGACGGCATATGCGCCATCGACCCGTCGATTATCCCGTCTCTTGCGCTCGACCGCGTTGACATTCTGGCCGACGGCGCCTCGGCGACTTATGGCTCCGACGCCATCGCCGGTGTGATCAACGTCATTCTCAAACGCGGCTTCGACGGCGCCGTAACTCTCCTGCATGTGGGGCAGCCGACAGACGGCGGCGGCACGCAATATCAGGCGTCGCAATTGTGGGGGCGGACCTGGAACGGCGGCGATATTACTATCACCTATGAATGGTCGGACGAACAGCCGGTCAAAAATACTCATTCCAACTTCACGCTCAATTATGCGCCGTGGGGACTGGAGGATACATTCGTCCCGGTCGGCGCCTCGATACCAGGGGTAGTGACCGTCGGCGCGCCGACGGCGAGTGGCGTTTGGCTCAACAGCGGCAAGCAGGTTGTCGGAACCAATATCGGCACCAATTGCACCAATTGCTTTTCCATCCCGCGTGGTACGGGCGCGAACTTCAACGCGTCTCTCAATAATGGCGTGGGCCCAACCGCGCCCGGCAGCGCCTCAACAATCTCGTGGGCCACCCTGATCTCAGGCGCCCAGGGCGCGAACAATTTCATCGATCCGGTGAACACGGGATGGGAATTGGCGGCACAGCAGAAAAATTCCTCGGTGCTGACGCTGGATCAGCGCCTGTTCGACGGCGTGTCGTTCTTCGCGACCGGTTTTTATACCAACCGCCGGGTGGAGGAGCACCTTCCTTCTACCGGCGGTCAGGGACTGAGCAATTATACCCTCACAGTGAAAGTCCCGACCACGAATCCCTATTATCCGGCTGGCGCTCCGTCGGGATTGCAGGTTTCGTACGACTTTGCGCTCGACATTCCGCCCAGCATTCCGGCGTGGGAATATTCCTGGCGCTATCAGTTCGGCCTCAACCTCGATCTGCCGTTCAACTGGACGGGACAGATTTATGACTCGCGAAGCTATGAAGATGTCGGCACCGTCCGCCATTTCATCAGCAAAAACGGACTCAACGTCGCGCTGGGCAACACCGTTGCGGTCGCCGCGAGCCTTGCCCAACCGTCGCTCGGTTCGACCACGATCAACGTCACCAAGCCGGCGAATATTCCGTACTTCAACGTGTTCTGCGACCCGCTCCAGTTTCAGTGCAATTCACCAACCACGATCAACTATGTCAGCGCAACGAGCACCCTCTTTGTCCATTACCTGATTGACGAAAAAGGCGGACGCTTCGACGGACCGCTGTTCGACCTTCCGGCCGGGCAGGTCAAGGCCGCGATTGGCGGCCTCTACGATGGTGACAATGTCGTCGCGTATGGCGGCGGCAACAACCAGAACATCCCGGGAAATCCGCCGGTCAATCAGTTCATCACTCCCGATCCCGAGCCCTACCACATCTGGGCTGAATTCACCCAGGTCGACATTCCGATCTTCGGCGACAATTTCAGTCTTCCGTTGGTGCGCCGGCTCGATCTGGAAGGTTCGTTCCGTCACGACAGCTATGGCGGCAATGTCAATCTGACCGGATCAACGAGCAACCCAAAACTCGCTTTCACCTGGGTGATTGACGAACTGGTTGGCGCCACCGTGCGGGGAAGCTGGGGCACATCGTTCCGCTTCGCCAATGCAGGTGAATTTTCCAACTTGCTCAGCGGCGCGGATCAGTCGGCCAACCTGCCGACCTCATCGGTGAACGTATCCCTCGCGTGCACCGCCGCCAATCCGCCCCCAGCCGGAACCCTTGGGGCTTCGCTGCTGGCCGCGGGATTTGCCTGCGGCAACACACCGGCCGGTATTTCCTACGGCGGCGGACCGCAACCCGTGATGCGCAGTTACGTCGACGCAACGACGGGTCAGACGGTCGTCCGTGAAGGCGGGATCGCGCTGGCGCCGGAAAAGTCGCAAAATTACAGCATAGGCGCCGAATTCGCGCCGCAGTTCGAACTCTTAAGAGGCTTTGATCTTCAGGCCACGTATTACAGCGTCAAGGTCAATAATGTGTTGGCCGGATTCCTGAACGTCACGTCCTCCACCTGGAACGATCCGACGGCGCGTTTCCACCTCATCGTGCCAAGCGACCTCGGTTGTCCGGTTTCTGCCAACGCGAAACCGGCGACCTGCGCGCCATTCGAACTCATGGTTTCCACCGCCCTCAGCGATCCGCGAAGCGATTCTGACATCAGTCAGTTGACCAATGTCTACTGGATGAACGACTCCGGCACCACCAATTCGGGCTACACCCATGTCTCGGGGGTCGATTGGAACGCCAGCTATAATATTGACCTGGGCGATTTTGGCGCCTGGAACACCGGAATCACCGGCACCTATTACCTGCACAGATTTACCCAGACCGTCGCCGGCGGCGCCGTCACTGATTCGTTCAACTCGTTTACCATCGCCTCAGTCGGCGGTGTGCAGCAACTCGGAGTGCCCACCGCCCCGAGATTGATTTACCGGGCGCGTCTGGGCTGGGCCAACGGGCCGTTCAGCGCCACTGTGTTCTTCAACTGGTATGGGCACTTTTTCGCAACCAATGTCGGAACGCCGCCCAATGTCAACATGCAGTGCACAGCCTCGGGCGGCACCATCGGTGGCGGGACATTCCCCTGCGCAATCAGCAACTACAACCAACATTTGCCGGCGTGGCACTCGTTCGACCTCTCGCTGGGTTACAACACGGGCGACACTCCCGCCCTTGACTATCTCAAAAACCTGACCGTGCAGTTGACGGTCATCGACCTGCTGGACAAACACGCCTCCTTCCTGGACGGCGCCTCAGCCTCGACGCGTAACCCGGGCGGATACGACCTCTTGAGACCGAATGTCGGACGAATCGTCGGACTTACGCTGGTCAAGAACTGGTAGTCTGAATGGCCTGATTGACACGCCGCGAGCCTGGCTCGCGGCGTGTTTTGTTTTGGCAAAATCGCGTGCGCAGTATCGCTCCTGTCAAATCGCATCTGTTACCAGATTCACACAATCGACCATTCTTTCCGCAATGTAAGCTGAATGTAAGCCTTTCGAAGGCAGACTGACAAAAGCTATTGTCGCGCGACGGTGGACCCGCGATCCCAACGGCTTTGGAAAAATGCCGGACATCCGCGCGCGCTTCATGGCGGAGAATACGGGGGGATGAATTCCGTATACAGATAAATTACGGCAATCAACGCTGCTCGCGCTTTGTGCGGCACGGCGATGGTGTTGCGTAGAGTCAGTGGTCAGTCAGTCAAGGAGTTTGATGAACACGATAAAGAACTAGTGCCATCCCGGCACAGGAGGGGAAATCATGAATCCGGCAACGACGCGTTTTGCAACCCTGATGGGTTCGGTATCGCTATTCACGTTGGCCAATGTCCTGGCAGCGCATGCACAGCAGGATGCACAAGCAGTTCAGGTGACTCCGCAGCAATTTGCCCAGGCACAACTGGCGCAGAACGTTGCCCAGGCGCAGACGGCGCAGGCGACCCCCGAAGCGGTTCCGGAACAGGTGCTCGTCACCGGATCGCTGATTCATGGCACCGCGGCGGTCGGCGTGCCGGTGACCAATCTCGGCGTGCAGGATTTCACGCAAACGGGCGCTGTCACCGTCGGTGACCTGTTCCGCACCGTTCCTGCAGCCAACGTTGCGATCGGTCCATCCGCGACCAATTCGGGCGGTCACCAGGAGCGCGAAACGCGGGTGAACCTGCGCGATCTGGATGCGACGGGTCCGCGTTCACTGCTGATGGTTGACGGCGTGCGATTTCCTCCGCAGGCGGATGGCCTTTGTGCGATCGATCCGTCGATCATACCGGCGCTGGCGCTGGATCGGGTCGACATCCTGGCCGACGGCGCGTCGGCCACTTATGGGTCAGACGCGATTGCCGGCGTGATCAACATCATTCTCAAGCGAGGTTTCGACGGCGCGACGACGCTGCTGCACACGGAAATGCCGACGGACGGCGGCGGAGTGCAGTATCAGGCGTCGCAACTGTGGGGACGCACGTGGGATGGCGGTGACATCACCCTGACTTATGAGTGGAACGATGAAGGGCATGTCAAAGGCAGCACACATTCCAAATACACCACGAACTTTTTGCCATGGGGACTGGAAGATCCCTATGTGCCCATCGGTGCATCGATTCCCGGCACGATATCCGCCGCCAACGCCTCCTCGGCCGGAGCCGCGGACCCGAACGCGCCGAATGTCGTCACATCCATCTCCGCGGGAGTGACGCCGGTTCCCATGCTCGTGAACGCGGTCTGCTCAAATTGCTATGCCATCCCGCGCGGTACCGGCGCCAATTTCAGTCCAGGAGCAGGCGGCTTCGGACCGCAGCTTCCGGGCAGCGCCGCGACTCTCAATTGGGCTTCGCTGAAGCCGACGACCGGGACCAACTTCGTTGATCCCTTGTCCGGCACCGGTGGTTGGGAGCTCGCTGCGCAGCAGAGGAATTCATTCGTTGCGACACTCGACCAAAGACTGTTTCCGGGTGTTTCATTCTTCTTCTCCGGCTTTTACACAAATCGCCGTGTCGAGGAGCATCTTCCGTCCTTTGGCGGCCAGGGTCTCGGCGCCTATACGCAAACCCTGACAGTTCCAACCACGAACCCGTATTACCCGACCGGCGCCCCGCCAGGACTGGAGGTTTCGTATGACTTCGCGAAGGAAGCTCCGCCCTTTGCTCCGGCCTGGGAAATTTCGGAACGCTATCAGTTCGGCTTCAATCTCGATCTTCCCTTCGGCTGGAACGGGCAAGTCTATGATTCGCGCAGCTATGAAGACGTCGGCTATCTCAGCCACGTGGTGAGCAGCAACGCAATCAATCAGGCATTGGGCAATACGCCC
The DNA here is from genome assembly GCA_028869355.1 of Alphaproteobacteria bacterium. Taxonomy (GTDB): domain Bacteria; phylum Pseudomonadota; class Alphaproteobacteria; order Micropepsales; family Micropepsaceae; genus CAIYRG01. The sequence goes on from JAGWSK010000558.1 coordinate 16,419, forward strand.
GGTTTGCCTCCCAATATTCCATATCTGAACGTGTTCTGCGACCCCAACGCGTTCCAGTGCAATTCGCCGGCAACGTTGAACTATATCCGTGCGGAAAGAACGCAGGGCGCGCACTACACCATTGATGAGAAGGCGGCGCGTTTTGATGGTCCGATTCCATTCGATCTTCCGGCCGGACAGATCAAAGCGGCCATTGGTGGCCTTTACGACGCGGATAACGTCAATGGCTGGGGTGGATTTACCACCGGCGCTGTCGGAAATCCGCCGATCAACCAGGCCATCACTTACGATCAGGAGCCCTATCATATCTGGGCGGGTTTTGCGCAGCTGGACCTGCCTGTCTTCGGCGACAACTTCAATCTTCCGTTGGTCCGCAAGCTCGATATCGAAGGCTCGTTCCGCTATGACAGTTATGGCGGAAACATCAATGCCACCGGCAACACGAGTAATCCCAAAGTCGCATTCACGTGGCTGGTTGACGAAACGGCGGGCCTTACCTTCCGCGGAAGCTGGGGGTCGTCGTTCCGTTTCGCCAATGAAGGCGAATTCTCCGAAGTTCTGAGCCCGGTTGATCAGTCGGTCAATCTCGTTGGGTCCTCACAAAGCGATACGATTCTATGCACCGGCGGCGCCCCCACGCCGGGAAGCGCGGCGGCAGATTTACACGCCGCAGGTTTCGCCTGTGGCAGCACACCGGGCGGCATTTCCTATGGCGGCGCGCCCTTGGCCGTGCTGCGCACCTTCACCAATGCCGCGACGGGCCAGTTTCAAACCCGCGAGGGCGGTGTATCACTGGCGCCCGAAAGAGCGCTGAACTACAGCGTCGGATTCGAAATCGCGCCGCAATTCGACTTTCTAAGGGGCCTTGATATCCAGGCCACCTGGTACAGCATCAAGATCAACGGCGTGCTGGGCGGCTTCCTCGGCGAAGGCGATGAAGTGTCACTCGCGAGTCCGATACAGCGGTTTCATTTCATTGTGCCGAGCGATCTCGGCTGCCCGGTGGCGGATAACGCGAAGCCGACGCTGTGCGCGCCCTTCGAGATCATGGCTCGCGCCGCGCTTAACGATCCGAACACCGACTCGAACATCGGTCAGTTGACCAATGTCTATTGGCTGAACGATTCCGGCACCTTCGGCAGCGGCTTCATCCATGCCGAGGGCGTGGACTGGAATGGCAGCTATGACTTCGACACCGGTGACTTTGGCGCGTGGAATGTCGGCGCAGTAGGTACCTATTACCTGCACCGCTTTGATCAGACGGTGAGCGGCGGACCCATTTTTGATGATTACCATCAGGATTTCGCATCCCTTGCGGGTGTCGGTAATAATGGCGTCGAAACTCTGCCGCGATTGAAATACCGGGCGCGGGTCGGCTGGAGCAACGGGCCTTACACTGCGACGCTGTTCTACAATTTCCAGTCGCACTTCTTCGAAACCCGCGTGGTCGCCCCGCCAAATGTGAATTTCCAGTGCACGACATCAGGGGGCACACTCGGCGGCGGAACCTTCCCCTGCGCGATCAACAATTTCACCAGCTCATCCTTCGAGCCGGACTGGAACACCTTCGATTTGTCGCTGGGCTACAATACAGGCGACATGCCGGAGAATGATTACCTAAAGCGGATTACGATCCAGCTGACGATCAACAACATTATGGGCATTCATTCGCCGTTCGAATACGGCCCCACCTCGGTCACGCGCAACCCCAGCGCGTTCGACATCACGAGATCGGACCTCGGCCGCGTCGTGGGCCTCACCCTGGTCAAGAACTGGTAGTCTCAACGGTTTGAACAACACGCCGCGGGCAATGCTCGCGGCGTGTTTTTTTTCGCCGCGCGACGGCCCTGCGGCCACATGCTAAAACTTCTCCTACCCTCCCCTTGAGGGAGGGTCGAAGATGCGAGCGCGTCAGCCGCGAGCAGCTTCGGGGAGGGGACGAAATGCCGAATATTACCCGCTTTCAACGCGCAGCAGATTTACCGCCATGATGGTCCGCATTCCTAATGTCCTGACCCAGGCGCAGGTTCAGGCCTGCCGGCAGGCCCTGGAAACGGCGCCATGGATCGAAGGCAAACTCACGGCCGGTTCTCTGACCGCGCCCCGAAAGAACAACATGCAGGTGCCGGCCAACCATCCGATCGCGCGCCGCCTGAGTGAAATGATCATGGAAGCGCTGAAGAAGAACGCGATGTTCATGCGCGCCGCCCTGCCCGTGCGTTTGATTCCGCCGCTGTTCAACCGCTACACGCCCGGTGAATATTACGGGCCGCACGTCGACGCCACCGTACAACAGGTCTGGGGCGTCAATGATCGGGTGCGCACGGACCTGTCGGCAACGTTATTCCTCTCTGCTCCCGAGGAATATGACGGCGGCGAACTGACTATCACAGACGATCTGGGTGAGCGGCCAATCAAACTGCCGGCCGGCGACCTGGTTCTCTACCCCGCGACCAGCATCCACCATGTCTCGCCGGTCACGCGCGGCGCGCGCATCGCATCCTTCTTCTGGGTTCAAAGCATGGTGCGCGATGACAATCTTCGCGGATTGCTGTTTGAGCTCGGCACGGCGTTGGCGCAATTCGAAGAAGCAGTCCCGGGCAATCCCGCGATCACCAAACTGACGGGCGTATATTTCAACCTGTTCCGTCTGTGGACCGACACGAACTGACGGACGCGCCGACTGCGCTAAAATCAGAAGGGAATGCGCGCCCGGAAGTCGGTAATCAAAAACCCGGCCGGCGCTCGCTGAAGTCTCAGATCGTACAGATACGCCCGTCCGATTAGGTCTGCCTCGTAAAACTCACCTGGCAGTTTTTGGTAGATGTCAGCCCGCAAGCTCTGCGGTGATGTCTCAACGAGATTCCGGAAGCGGGCATAGTCTTCCCTGATCAGCGCCTGCGGGTTGATCTGACTCGTCGCCGCGGCGAATTTCGCAGGCGATCCGCCGAGGCCGCGCCAGAAATCGTCAAGCGCAGCAAAATCCTCAACTGACAAGCCGACGGCGTTTATGTATCCGCGGTCGTTTTGGGGCGGACAGACTTGGGATGACCGGCCACGCTGCATGTATTGCTTTCCGAGATTTTGGGTCGTCCGCGTCCACTCAGCAGTGCCACGCAAGCTGGCATGGACAAGCCCAGCGGTTTCGAAGCGACAGACGCCCATCGTCCATTGAGCCGGCGAAAGTTCAAAATAAGCCGGCGGAGTAGGGCCGCTTGGGGTAGGCGGCCCAATGCACACGTACAGGCCCGCTCCTGGATTCGCAGCCAGAAACCGCATCATCTCAGGCGGCGTGTCGGCTGCGATCGTGATATAGGTGCTGCATTTCGTGACGAAACTTGGATACTCCTCCAAATATGCCCGCGCGCGATCCGTTTTGAGGAAGGAGACCGCGCATATGAGCGCAAAGCCGGCAAGAGCCTGTTTGCACACGCTGTCCTCTCGCAAGTTTGGCCCACTCGTTCCTGCGGGGCGGCCGACGTCACCGCAATTTGACAAATCTGTAGCAGTTTAGCAGTTGAAATGCCGTTTGTTTTTTGGGGGACGCTTTGACCGCTGCGCTCTAATGGCGAAACAGCATGCCGGGACCGGGGGCGCTGATTCCGAGGAGCCTTAGCGCGCGCCAAAGCGCCGCCTGATTGCTGGTTATGACAGGAACTCCCAGCGATTGTTCCAGACGCTCGATCACATCCATGCTTTGGATATTGGCGCAGGAAATGAAACAGGCCTGGGCACGCGGGTCCTTCAGTTGCATAGCGGTGTCGTACCAGAACTCGGGCGGCGTTGAGCAATAGGCATCCGATCCGGCGAGACACGCAGCCCGTTCTTGTAAAATTTCGTATCCGGCCTCGCGCAGATAATCGAGCTTCTTGCCATGACCTGCGGGACCGGTTTCCGAAATGAAAATCAGCCGCGATGCTCCGAGCGCGGATAATGCGGCGCGGACTGCGCCCGCCGTGCTGACGGCCGGGCGATCGGCGGCCTTGCGGATCGCGGCAACCACCGCGTCATCCGCCTCGACACCACCGGACATCGAGGTACCTGTGCACTGGAAAACAATGACATCGCATTTGGAATCCATCAGCAGCGCCACCGAATCCAGGATTGCCGGCAGCAGTTCCGGCAATGGTTTGCGATGCCGGTTGGTCATGCGCAGCCGTGTGAAATGCGGCACCACGCCGGCCGGCACATAAAGCTGGATTTGCGGCTCGACCATGCGATTGGACGACGGGATAATGAACCCGAGCCGCGCGCGGGGAACGATTGGCGAATAATCGTCCGCTGCCATGATCATTGATGCTGGGATCTAACCTCCCCCTTGCGGGGAGGTCGAAATTTGCGGAGCAAATTTCGGGTGGGGGTGGATGCGCGACGAACACCCCCACCCGCATTTCGCGAATCGCGAAATGCGAGCCTCCCCGCAAGGGGGAGGCAGAAATATCCACTCACCAACTGCAAAGCGTTATGCCGCAGTGAATTTGCCGCCGATCACCGTGCCGGCGGGGAACAGTCGCTGATGACCCACGCGTTTGCCGTTGAAATTGTCGAGATATTCGAAATCCCCCTCGCGAAGATCGAGCATCGCGATGTCGGCCGGCGCGCCGACCGCAAGCGTGCCGCGGCCGCGGAACACCGGGAAAATCTTCGCTGCATTCACTGTCGCACGGGCAATGACCTGATCCAGCGGCATCCCCAGCATGAGGAACTTGGACATGCAGTTGGGAAAATCGATCACGCCCGTCATATGCGCATTCGTGTTCCAGTCGGTGGAGAA
>JAGWSK010000559.1 GCA_028869355.1 Alphaproteobacteria bacterium
CACACGGCCGTCGCTGAGATAGAAATTTTCATCGCCGGGACGGTCGTGGCGTTCAAGACCGAAAACTTCAGCGTAGAAATCGGCGCATTTCGGCGCGTGACGCGTGCGAAGCGCGATATGGCTGATCGCCCGTTTCTGCACCCAGTTGTTTTCGGCAAAGATGTCTTTCTGCTCGCCTGAACCGGCTTCCGACAGATCGAAAATATTCGTGTCGGGATCATGGACGCTGTACGCAGCATAAGGGCGAATGGGCGGGCGTTTCACCGCCGTTATTGTGCGGTCGAAGCGTTCAATCCGCGCGAGCGTTTCCGGGATGTCATCCACCTCGATCCCAAAATGATCCAGGCCACTCAGACGCCCGTCACGCCGCGGAATGCAGTTGAGGCCGACATAGCCGTCGCCCACCGGGACAGCCCGCGCCGGGCGCGGCTTCCTGGTGGTCTTCATGTCGAACAATGCCTGATAAAAGCGGGCATTCATGGCGTAATAATCGGTGGCGATGGCGACATGATTGATCCTGGCAGCCATCGGCTTCACGCCTCGCCATTGGCAACGTCGAGATACACGCCTTCGACATCGGTGAAATGGTGGTGCCCAAATGGGCACTGTTTGAACAGCTTCAGGCGCGCTTCACCCTCGCTTCCGTATCCGAGCGGACGGCCATGCATTAGCGGATTTTCGCCGATCAGGAATTCGAGATCGCGCTTTACGGCATCAACGTCTTCGACCTTGAAGCCGATATGGTCGAGTCCCAGTCGCGCCGGATCCATGCCTACATAATCCGCAATTCTCCACTGCAGGATCGCAAGCGTCACGCGGCCGTCGGAAAGATAATAATTGCCGTCGCTCGGGCGGTTCAGCAGCGCAAGGCCGAACACTTCGGCATAGAATTGTGCACAGTGCTCCGCGTTTCGGGTGCGCAGCGCGATGTGATCGATGCGGCGGGCGCGCAGGTCCTGTCCGTCGTTGTCGGCATAGACATCTTTCTGAAAGCCGATATTTCGCTGCGACAGGTCGAAAATATTGGTGTCCGGATCGTGGGCGCTGTAGGCGGCGTAGGGGCGGATCGGCGGTCGTTTGAGCGCGGCCAGTTCCGGATCGAATTTCTGCATTCGCGCGATTGAATCATCGATGTCATCGACTTCAATGCCGAAATGATCCAGACCGCTGGTGCGCCCATCCCGGCGGGGAATATGGGTCATCCCCACATAGCCGTCCCCCAGTGAAACCGCGCGCGAGGGCGGCAGAGTTTTCTTGCCCTGGTTCATCCCGAACAACGCCTCGTAAAAGCGGGCATTCGTTGCGTAATAATCGCTGGTGATCGCAACGTGGTTGATGCGCGCGGACATCAGAAGCTCCAATGGTTTTGGCCATTCTGGACCATTCCCGCAGGTTTGTCAGCGCCAGGAGACGCGCATTTGACGCGTGCTTCCCGCTGTGCCATCTGCAAATTCAGTCTCACAGCGGCACTTGGACGGCAGGCAAAATGCTTTCATTCAATCTTGAAGATGGGCCATCCAGTGGCGCGGCAAGACAGATCGAGATCGGCAAGCTGATCATCGCCGGCTGGACCGGGCGCGACCCTGCCGCAGTCGAACATCACATCCGTGAGCTGGAAGCGCTGGGGGTCAAACGCCCTGCAACCGTGCCCATCTTCTATCGTGTCTCAGCGGCGAGGCTGACGGCCGAACCGTCCATTCAGGTGCTGGGCGAGCACACCAGTGGCGAAGTTGAGTTCGTGCTGGTCAAGGCGTTGGGCCGGCTGTGGGTCGGCGCAGGCTCAGACCATACGGACCGTGAAGCGGAAAGCGTCGGCGTATCCCTGTCCAAGCAGATCTGCGACAAGCCGGTCGCACCGGCACTATGGCCGTTTGACGACGTCGCACCACATTGGGACCGGCTGATTCTCCGCTCCTACGCCACGATCGATGGCCGGCGGGAGCTATACCAGGAAGGTCAGGTGAGCGCGCTTCGGCATCCGGAAGATTTGCTTTCGCGTCTCGGCGAACGCCAGCTTGCAGATGGTACGGCGATTTTCGGTGGCACGTTGCCCGCCATCGGCGGCGTCAGACCGGCCGACCGTTTCGATTTCGAGTTGGAAGATCCGGTGCGCCGGAAGACAATTGCGCACGGCTATGACATTTTTACCCTGCCCGTCCCGGGTTGAAGAGGCGCAAACACATGCCGATGAACAAACCTCATATCGAGTTTTTGACACTCGACATGAAATCAGGCTGGGCAACACCCGAAGGCTATCCGGACGGAATCAAGCAGAAAATTCTCGCCAGCGATCTGGATGAGCGGCGCAAGACCGGAAGCCGGACGCGGTTGCTGCGCTTCGAGCCGGGCGTTTTTACGACCGCGCCTTTTGTGCACGATCATTGGGAAGAAGTTTATCTCCTTACCGGCGATCTTACGGTCGGCAATGATCGAGAAGGCAGAGGCGGTGAATCCTTCCTGAGCCCCACTTATGCGTGCCGTCCGCCCGGTATCCATCATGGCCCGTTCAAATCCGAGAAGGGCTGCATGCTGTTCGAAATCCACTATTACGACGAGAGCCGGAACCAGCCGAGATGACGCGGCCGGTGAAACTGGCGATCCCGGACCTGATCTCGAACTCCTATTTTCCGGCGGTCGCCGCCGTTGAGCTTGGATTCTTCCGGCGCGAAGGAATCGATGCATCGGTCGAGTTGATTTTTCCGGTCGATAAATCCTATGCGGCTTTGCGCGATGGCGCTGTCGATTTTGTCGGCGGTTCGGCACATTCCGCACTCGCAGCTTTTCCCGAATGGCGAGGCGCCAAACTGCTCTGCGCACAGGGACAGGGCATGTACTGGTTCCTTGTCATGCATTCGCGTTTTCAAGCGCGGCGCGGTGATTTGGATTGCGTCAAAGGGAAAAGTATCGGCGCCGCACCCTGGGTTGATCTCGGGCTGCGCCAGCTCCTGATCGAAGCCGGAATCGACCTGAAGCGCGACGAAGTGCGAATTGCGCCGGTACCCGGCGCGACAGGCGCCAGCATCAATTTCGGGGTTACCGCGGCCAGGGCTCTTCAGGACGGAAAGATCGATGGCTTCTGGGCAAACGGGATGGGCGCCGAAGTCGCGGTGAGGAGCGGCGCCGGAACAATCGTTCTCGACATTCGCCGCGGTGATGGCCCAAAAGCCTGCTTTAATTACACCATGGCGTCGATCGCGACGACCGACCGCTTGATTGAGCGCGAACCGGCGATTGCCGAGGCCGCCATCCAGGCGATTGTGCACACGCAGAATGCGTTGCGCGCCGATCCTTCACGGGCGACGGCGGTTGGACGAAAGTTATTTCCACCCACCGAGGCGCCACTCATTGCCGATCTCATTGCGCGCGATGCACCGCTTTACGATCCGTCGATTTCTCCTGAATTCGTCACCGGCATGAATCAATTCTCGCGCGATGCCGGTATTCTGCGCGGTGATCCAGACTATGATGAGATCGTCGCGACGCGTTTCAGCCATTTGTGGCAGAGAGATTCAGCGTGACTCCAGCCAGTGGAGGCTGAACAGGCCTTTCGGGTCACACCAGAATTTGCGGGATATCAAGCCCGCCGACGCGGCGAGTTCCTGAAAGCTATCGACGGTGTACTTATAGGAATATTCCGTCAAAATCGCTTCTCCTTCCGAAAAAGCAAAGGACCGGCCGCAAATATTGGCTTTTTGCCGGATGGCGCTGATCAGATACATTTCGATCCGCATCTCGGCCGGGTTGTACAATGCGTAATGAAAAAAGCGCGAGGGATCGAAATCGGCGCCCGCATCGCGATTGGCGCGCGATAGCAGATTGAGATTGAACGCCGCGGTAATACCCGCGCGATCATTGTAAGCCGCGTGCAATATGGCCGGATCCTTCGCCAAATCGACACCGATCAGCAGCGCACCTCGATCGAGAATCGCCGCCGCCGCCGAAAGAAATTTACGAGCCTCCAGCGGTGTAAAATTGCCGATGGTCGAACCCGGGAAAAAGCCCAGGCGGCGTCCTCCCGGCGCCAGCGGCCACCGCAGCCTTCCGGTGAAGTCGCCAATCACGGGATGGACCTGCAACGCCGGGTAATCCATGCGCAGCCGTTCCGCAAGACGGTCCAACCAGGTGTCGGAAAAATCCACCGGCATATAGGCGCGCGGCCGATGCAGCGAATTCAGCAGTATGCGAATTTTGTCGCCCGATCCGGCGCCGAACTCCATGATCTCGACATCGGGCCCCCCAAGGGCTGAGATCTCTGCCGCATGCGAACGCAGCAACGCGTTTTCCGTCCGGGTCAGATAATATTCCGGAAGCGTGCAGATTTCGTCGAACAACCGGGCGCCAATAGCGTCATAAAGATATTTGCACGGAATTTTTTTCGGACATTGCGCCAGACCGGCCAGCAGCGCTTCGCGGAAACCGTCGGTGAGCGCGCCAGAGGCCAGGGCGAAACCGTCTTCCCGCATCGTTTTCATGCGTCCTCTGCCAGGCGGATTCCGGAAAACTGCCAACGCGCGCCAGGGGGAAAGAAATTCCGGTAGCCAGGTCGAATGTGGTCCGCAGGAGTAACGCAGGAACCGCCGCGCAGGACGATCTGGCCACACATGAATTTGCCATTATATTCCGATGCTGGGCCACTCCACGGCTTGAACCCGGGATAGGGATCATAGGCGGAGCGCGTCCATTCCCACGCATCGCCATAGAACTGGCTTTCCCCTTTTTTGGCCGGTTCCGGATGCAGACTGCCGGTCTGCAGCAATCGGCCTGTAACTGGTTCTCCCCTGGCCGCCGCCTCCCATTCAAATTCGGTCGGCAGCCTTTTGCGGCACCAGCGGGCATAGGCTTCCGCTTCATAGAAGCTGATGTGAACGACCGGTTCGGAAAGCCGGAGCGGCCGAAGTCCACCGAGGGTGAAAATCGCCCATTCGTCCTGGTCCTTCGTCCAGTAGAGTGGCGCGCGGATGTTCTGCGTCTGGATGAAATTCCAACCATCGGACAGCCATAGTTCGGGCCGCTCGTAGCCGCGGTCGCGAATGAATTCCAGGTATTCGCCGCAGGTCGCAAGACGCGAGGCGATCCGGAACGGCGCCAGCAGAACGCGATGGCGAGGCTGTTCATTGTCGAAGGCGAAACTTCCGGTGCCGCTGCCGATCCAGCAGATGCCGCCGGGATGGTTCCGCCATGAGAGCGGCACCGGGTTGTGATCCGGCCGTTCGGGAAGTTTCGAATAGGCAGGCAGGATTGAGTTACAGGAAAGCGCGTGCTTGATGTCGGTCAGGATCAATTCCTGATGCTGTTGTTCGTGCTGCAAACCAAGTTCACATAATCCTTCTATTTCGGCAGTATACGAACCATCGAGCAGCCGCAGCATTGCCGTATCGACATGCTTCCGGTATCGAAGAATGTCTTCACATGAAGGACGGGTAATCATTCCACGCTGCGGGCGAGGATGCCTGTCGCCAAGGGACTCATAGTAGGAGTTGAACAAATAATGGAAGCGCCGGTCATAGGCTTCATATCCGGGCGCGTGCGGCATCAGCAGCAAAGTCTCGAAAAACCAGGTCGTATGCGCGAGATGCCATTTGACCGGACTCGCATCGGCCATGGACTGGATACATTGATCTTCGGGACTTAATGGCGCGGCCAGCCCTTCCGTCAGTTGACGCACGGCAGACAGGCGGCTTGCCATCGAATTGGCATCCGGTGCAGTTTTGGTAGCAATCCCAGACATGATGCTGTTTGTGACTATGCCGGAGCGTGGGTTTGTGGCGGGATCAATGGACGCCAGCGCCGGCCATTACGCCCGATCATGATATCGGCTTCGTCCGGACCCTCCGAGCCGGCCGGATAGAGCGGCAATGGATCGGACCTGTTGCCTTTCCACTCATCGAGAATCGGCTGAATGATCCGCCACGCCGATTCAATCGTATCGGCGCGCTGGAACAGGCTCGCGTCACCGATCATGCAATCGTAGAGCAGAGTTTCGTATCCTGTCGTCGCCTGCGCCTGGAAATACTCGCTATACTTGAACCGCATCTCCACGTCGCCGATGCGCACGTCCGGGCCGGGAATTTTTGCGCCAAATCGCAGGCTGACGCCTTCGTCGGGCTGAATCATCACCGTCAGATCATTGTTGGTCATACGATCGACCGGAGTATCCCGGAAAAGCGTCAACGGCGCCTGCTTGAAACGAACGATCACCTGGCTTTTCCGGGTCGCCAGGGCCTTCCCGGTGCGTAAGTAGAAGGGCACGCCAGCCCAACGCCAGTTGTCGATCATGAGCCGCAACGCGACATAGGTTTCAGTTGATGAACCCGGATTGACATTCTGCTCGTCCCGGTACGCCGGGACGGGTTTACCGTCCACGCGACCGGCAGCATACTGCGCACGGACAACATCGCTGTGCAACCTCTCACGGCTGAAGCTATGGATCGCGTCGAGGACTTTTCCCTTTTCGTTACGCGTCGCATTCGCTTCGAAGCATGAGGGCGGTTCCATGGCAATCAAAGTCATCACCTGAAACAGATGATTCGGCACCATGTCGCGCAGCGCGCCGGTGGCGTCGTAAAATGTGCCCCGGGTGCCGATGCCGATCGATTCCGCAACCGTGATCTGCACATGGTCGATGTAATGGCGATTCCAGAGCGGCTCAAACAGTCCGTTGGCGAACCTCAGGACCATGATGTTCTGGACGGTTTCTTTGCCGAGATAGTGATCGATTCGGAAAATCTGGCTCTCATCCAGAAATTCCCACAGCAGGTGGTTCAGTTCTTTGGCCGAGGCGAGATCGCTTCCGAACGGCTTCTCGATTACCACCCGCCGCCACGCCGCCTGCTGCTGCCGCACCAGCCCGGCGGCGCCCAGTTGTTGGACGACTTGGTCAAATTCGCTCGAGGGAATCGCGAAATAGAACAGATAATTGCCGCCAGTCCGGTATTTGCTGTCGATCTCGCCAAGCAGCTTTCCCAGCCGCTGATAGGTCGCCGGGTCATCCAGATTACCCGCGAGATATTGCATGCGCTGCGCCAGCCAATCCCAGGCCGCCGGGTCGAGTTTTTCACCGGATAACTGATCAAAACCTTTGCGCAGCGAATCGCGAAATTGAGCCGCAGTCATATCCCTGCGCGCGACACCGGCAACGGCGAATGATTCCGGCAGCAAGCCCGAGCGCTTGAGATGATAAATCGCCGGCATCAGCAATCGTTTTGTCAGGTCACCCGACGCACCAAAGATGACCAGAACGCATGGGCCTGCGGGAGTTGAATCCTGCATCGGTCAGCCGCCGTGCTTCGGTTCGACGTGACCACCGAATTTGTTGCGCATGGCAGAGAGCAGCTTGTCGGCAAACAAAGCCTCGTCGCGGGACCGCAGCCGCGCATAAAGCGCTGACGCCAGAACGTCGGCGGGGACGCCATTTTCAATCGCATTGATGACAGTCCAACGGCCTTCGCCGGAATCCTCGACATATCCGGTGTAGCGCGCGAGTTCCGGGTCTTCGGCGAGAGCGGATGCCGTAAGATCGAGCAGCCAGGACCCGATGACGCTGCCGCGCCGCCACAATTCCGCGATTTCCGGCAGATCGAGACTATAGCGCTCATCTTCGCGAGCGGAACCGGCGGCGTGACGCAATATGTCGAAGCCTTCGGCATAGGCTTCCATCAGCCCATATTCGATGCCGTTGTGCACCATTTTGACAAAGTGCCCCGCCCCGGACGGCCCGCAGTGCAGATATCCCAGTTCGGCAGTCCCGCCCGGCGCGCGGCCATCCGCTGGTGGAATTCCCGATTTGCCTGGCGCAAGTGTGGAAAATATCGGATCGAGCCGCTGAACGGCTGCGTCATCCCCGCCGATCATCATGCAGTAGCCGCGTTCGAGTCCCCATACTCCGCCACTGGTGCCCACATCGATGAGATCGATTCCATTTCCGCGCAGCATTTGTGCACGCCGGATGTCGTCCCGGTAATAGGTATTGCCGCCGTCGATGACCGCATCTCCCGCCTGCAAAAGCCGCGACAGATCGACAATGGTTTTTTCCGTGATTTCGCCGGCGGGCAGCATCACCCAGACGGAGCGCGGCTTTTGCAACTGTTTGACCAATTGCGCGAGATCGCTTGCGCCTGCAGCGCCTTCTTTTGCCAATTCCGCAGTCGCCGCAGGTTTGGCGTCGAACACAACACAGCTGTGGCCATGCGCCATCAAACGGCGGGCAATATTTCCGCCCATTCGACCGAGGCCGATAATCCCGATCTGCATCCTTGACCTCGCCAATGCTTTCCTAGGCAAGAGCGTCTGAAATGGCTTGCTCCAATTTTGTTAATCCCGACGCGCCATCGCCTGCCAGATGCACGTGCAATGCCCGGCGGCCGCGTTCATTCAGCACCTCGAAATCCCCGCGCGCGGTGGCCTCGATGACCTTGCCAAAACTGTAGGATTGCCCCGGAACGGGAAGATCGGGTTCATAGTCACTGGTAATCTGCAGAAACACGCCGGTATTCGGACCGCCTTTGTAAGCCTGACCGGTCGAATGCAGGAAGCGTGGCCCAATTTCGGCGCAGGTCGCGATCTTTTTGCTGTTGCGAATCTTGCTGCGGATTTGCTGCAGTGCGTGTCCGACATTGGAGGTGGGGTTCAGATAGGCCAGCAATGCGCAATAATCGCCAGGCCTGGTAGCCGCAAAGAATTGTTTCAGGACACCGCTTAAGGAATTGCCACGAGTCTTGAGCATGCCGGAGGTTTGAGCACCGGCATAGAGTTTGATCCCATTGTCCGAAAATAGCGCGGCTTCGGTCGCGGCTTTTGCGCCGTCTTTCATCAAGGCGCGAGTCTTCACCTTGCTGGCTTCGACGTCGGGCTGGTTGAAAGGATTGATTCCGATCACGGCGCCGGCAATCGCAGTCGCCATTTCCCAGCGAAAGAATTCCTGGCCGGTGTCATTCGGATCAGCTATTGCGAATCGCAGCACCGGCTGCCCCGCTTTCTCGAGCGCGGTCACAGCATCATCCTGATGAGCGTCGAATTCGCCATCCAATCGCAAATAGGCGAACACGCGGTCATGCCCATAGGAACTGGGCGAACCAAGGGGCTCGGCATCGACGGGGATCAATCCTTTGCCCTGTTTGCCCGTCGACTCGGCAAGGAGCTGTTCGAGCCAGGCACCAAAATCCGCGATCTGAGGCGAGGCGATGATCGTCACCTTGTCACGGCCGGACTTCGCCAACGTGCCGAGCGCGGCACCCAGCAGTACACCCGGATTCTGTTCGGGCGGCACATGCCGATCGCATGAACGCAGCATTCTGGCCGCTGACTCGAGGAACCGGGCGGCATCCACGCCGGAAATAGCTGCCGGCACGAGCCCAAATACCGACAGCACCGAATATCTGCCGCCGATGGCGGGATTACCCTGAAACACGTGTCGGAAGTGGCGCTCTTTCGCAATGCGTTCGAGCTGCGAACCGGGATCCGTGATGGCGATGAAGCGCGATGCCGCACTGCCCTTTTTCTCCTTCTCGACCCGATCCCAGAAGTAGTCCATGAGAATATTCGGTTCGAGCGTGGTGCCCGACTTGCTCGAAACGATGAATACGGTGTGTGTGAGATCGACCTTGCGCTCAACTGTCCGG
>JAGWSK010000058.1 GCA_028869355.1 Alphaproteobacteria bacterium
ATACCGCGCCGCTGGATCAGCTCGAACGCGAAGGTTTCTTCGCAACACTCAAGTAATCCATGCCGCCGCAGCGGATGAAACTCGAGGCGCGTGGCGTAAGGCTGGCTTACGCCAATGAGCGCACAAAACGCCGTCTCGAGATACTGGCCGGAATTGATCTGGCGGTTCGTGAGGGCGAGCTCGTGGCGATCGTCGGACCGAGCGGTTGCGGCAAATCGAGTTTCCTTGCCGCGGTGGACGGGTTGGTGAAGCCGTCCGCCGGCACGATTGAACTGGATGGCAACGCGGTGTCCGCCCCCGGGCGTGACCGTGCAATGGTGTTTCAGCAGGATTCGCTGTTTCCGTGGCGAACTGTCTTGCGCAACATTGCTTATGGCCTGGAGCTGCGCCGTGAGCTTTCACTTTCGGAAATCCGCAAACGAGCCGAAGCGCTGATCGATCTGGTCGGCCTCTCCGGTTTTGCCGACAGCTATCCCCATGAACTGTCGGGCGGGATGCGCCAGAGGGTGAATATCGCACGCGCGCTTGCACTCGAGCCGGAATTGCTGCTGCTCGACGAACCCTTTGCGTCACTCGATGCGCAGACCCGGGATTCGATGCAGGCCGAACTGCTGAAAATCCTCGCCCGCACCGCCACCACCGCACTGTTTGTCACGCATCAGATCGACGAAGCGGTATTCGTGGCCGGCCGCGTTGCCGTCTTTTCCGCCCGTCCGGCGCGGGTCAAACAGGTTGTGGAAATCGATCTGCCTGCTCCGCGCCGGCTGGAGATGAAGCTGCTGCCGCGCTTCCGCGAGCTTCAGGACCAGATCTGGCGTTCGATCTACGAAGAAACCGTGGAGCTCACGGCCGCGCGATGACGATTGAGCCGGCCGCGGAAACACTGATCGCTCCGCCGCACGCAGTCTCGCCGGTGGCGGCGCCGCGCAATCTGAACGCCGCATTGGGCACGCTTTCCGTTCTGGTGTTTCTGGCGCTGTGGGAAATCGCCGTCGCACTGGGCTGGATTGCGCCGCTGTTCGTCAGTTCGCCGAGCCGCATCCTGATCGCCGGTTACGGCATGTTCCGGGATGGCAGCATCTTTCCCGATCTCGCGGTGAGCGCCGAGGAATTCATCCTGGGCTTTGGACTCGCCGCGATCATAGGCATACCGCTTGGAATTCTGATGGGCTGGTATACGCGGCTGAACGCGGTTCTCGATCCTTTCGTGAATGCGCTTTACGCAACGCCGCGCATTGCGCTGATGCCGCTCATTATCATCTGGTTCGGGATCGATCTGCCGGCAAAAATCGCGATCATCTTTTTATCGTCGGTGTTCCCGATCCTCGTGAACACCATAACGGGGGTGCGGACCATTGAGCGCGATTTCGTCAAGGTCGCGCGGTCCTTCGGCGCCACGGATCGTCAGCTGTTTGCAACGGTTGCGCTGCCGTCTTCCGTGCCCAATCTGTTGACCGGCCTTCGGCTGGGGCTCGGCCACGCCCTGATCGGTATCGTTGTCGGCGAGATGTACGGTTCATCGGCGGGGATCGGATTCATGATGCAGACGGCGGGCGCCACATTTCAGACCGACAAGGTCATGGTGGGAATCATGATCATCGCGGCCGCCGGAATGGGGATGACGCAACTCCTCAAATCGCTTGAGAGGCGCTTCGACTCATGGCGTCCGGACCACCACCTCTGAGGCGGTCTCGTGACTGCCCGGTTCAAAGTGTCAGAACGTCAGAAGCCAGGGAAAACCTGGATTTTTGCGCGCGTGAAGTGTCAGACGAAGTGTCAGAACTGCTGGCAGTCAACGGTGGTCAGAACCCCGCCGCAAGCCTCGGAATGAGGCTGTAGTTCCTTTCGGAGCCCCAGCTCAGCAGAGCCGCGCCAGGCGCAGTTCCAAGCTTCGTTTAAATCATAGTCCTATCCCTGCACGTGGTCAAGCGGTTTTATCCGCTGCCACCACGATTGACAGCAATGCGGCTCCCACCGATTGTTGTCTGGCCTTTAGGGAGGGTATGGCCATGCTGAATCGGCGTCGACTGTTGTCGGGTGCGGCCGCAATGGCGGCGACTGCGGCACTGTTGCCCCGCGGTGCGAGTGCTGCGGCCACGAATTACGATCTCATCGTCAAGGGCGGACGGGTTATCGATCCGGCAGGCAGACTGGATGCGGTGCGCGATATCGCCGTTGCCAATGGCAGAATCGCCGCGATTGGCGCCAACCTTCCGCCTGGCAGCGCGCAGGTTGTCGATGCCCGCGGCAAACTCGTCGTTCCCGGATTGATCGACATCCACACCCACACTGCGCGCTTCAAAGAAGGACCGGAATTGGTGCTGAAGGATGGCGTCACCGGCTGGATCGATGCCGGCTCGCAGGGCGCCGACCATATCGAGGACACAATTGCAGTTGCGAAATCCGCGCCACAACAGGCGCGCGTTCTGATCAATATCGGACGGGCCGGGATATTGCCGGAAGGCGATACCATGGACCTCAACCGCGCCGACGTGGGTCTCGCGCGCAACGCGATCGCCGCCCATCGCGACATGATCGCCGGCGTGAAGGCGAGACTGTCGCGCGATGTCGCGGGTCCAAATGATTACGAGGTCTTGCGGCGTACACAGCAGGTGGCTTCGTCCTTCAATCTCCCCGTCATGATCCATATGGGCCAGACGATCACGCCGCTGGGTAAACTGATCGACCTGCTGAAACCGGGCGATGTGGTGACGCATATGTATGCGCCGCCGCCCAACAGTATCGTCGATGACAACGGGCGGATCATACCCGAAGTGACGGCGGCACGCCGTCGCGGCGTGTGGTTCGATGTCGGCAATGGCCAGACCGGTCACATGCGCTGGGACACCATTGACCAGATCGTGAAAGCGAATTTCTGGCCGGACACGTTCTCCACCGACTGGAACACGAATGCGCATATGACGGGCGTGATCGATTTTCCCAACTGCATGTCCAAGTTCCTCATGCTGGGGATGCCGCTGGATCAGGTCATTGCCCGTGCGACCGTGAATGCAGCGAAGATTTTCCCGGTGTTCCGCGGCCGCGGCACGCTTGCGGCCGGCGCGCCGGCCGACATCGCGATGCTCGATCTTCGCGAGGGTGATTTCGAATATCTCGACAATTTCAACGGCAAGCGCGTGGGTCATCAGAGACTGTTCCCGGCCGGTACGGTCATCGGCGGCAAATTCACTGCGGCATAACCTCCGAGTGGAACACTCAGCGCTCATGCACATTTTGCCTCCCCCTCGCGGGGTTGGAGCCGTCGCATGTCAGCGGAGCTGACTTGCAGGCGCAAAACGCACTTTGCATTTGCAAAGTGCGGGTGGGGGTTATCGCGAGAAGGTCCAAACATTGCAAACCCGCAAACTCGGTTCCCTTGACGTTTCGGCGATTGGCCTTGGCTGCATGAGCCTGAGCCATGCTTACGGCACACCTCCTGACCCCGCTGCCGCTACTGACGTGCTGCGGAAGGCGCTCGACAGCGGCTACACGTTTTTCGATACGGCATCGCTGTATGGGCTGGGTGCCAATG
>JAGWSK010000560.1 GCA_028869355.1 Alphaproteobacteria bacterium
GAGCGGCTCACAACATTCGATATTTCGCCGGACGGCGATCGCTTCTGCCTGAATTTTACCGACCAATCCGGTTCGGCAGCGGGTCTGAGTCTTCCTTCCGAGTGCCTCATTCAGCTGATCATGACCCTGCCAGAGATGGCATTGAAGGCGCTTAAGGTGCGCGATTGGGGAAATGAGGTTTGTGCGCTCGACGGAGGGATTAAACTGATGGGTCTTGCACCGAATAAAGAACGCGAGCCGCGATCCATATTGCGTGGACCACGTTCTCATTGATACGGGGTAAGTGTCACCCCGCATCACCCTCAGCAACAGGAGAGCGACTTATGAAACTCAGCGCGCGCAATCAGATCAAAGGGAAAGCCGCCGAGGTGAAAAAGGGACAGACGACAGCCCATGTCCGGATCGACATCGGAAACGGCGTCACCATCACATCGTCGATCACCAATGAGGCGGTGGACGAACTTGGGCTGAAGGCCGGCGATCAGGTGATCGCTGTCATCAAAGCATCGGATGTCATGGTTGCGAAGTAGAATATTCAAGAACCAGGGTGGGATTTCAGAGACATGCGGCTAATGACAACGACGGCGAATGTTTTTGGGTTTTCTCTTGCGCTGGCCCTTTTGGCCGCATCAGCCGCGCGGCCACAGGTTGGGCCTGTAGAGCCTTCCCCGTCGCCGCCCTGCACCGAAAGGCAGCCGGGTGATGTCGTTTCCGCCTGGTCGCTACCCGCGGTAGCCGGGCAATCGGGGCATGATGCGAACGAAGCGCGTAGCCATCCTCTGGTTTTGGACAAACCAAACAAGATCGCGCTGGTCACGCGCGATTCAGCGCGTTTCCCCGTTGTTCCGGGCGGTGCGGAACAGCCCAGGCAGTACATGTATGCTGGAATCATCGGGTTTCATGTGCCAAGAGACGGCACTTATCGCGTGGTAACCGATGAGGGGATGCGCATCGATGTCGTTGTCGGTGGCAGACTCGTGGATTCGACAGCATTCGGACGCGGCCCGCACTGTTCAGGCAAATTTGTCGATTTCCCGCTTCACATGGGCGATGCGACGCTCCAGCTCGCCGGAGCGCCATATGAGACGGTGACCGTGTTGATCCTGCCCCGACCCTGACGCTCGTCACGAACCGCACGCGCGCACGACACTTCAGGGATTCATTCTCCACGGCGAGCGGTCAGACCAACTTTTCAGTGCCGCCTCCGCCCAACTGGTCGTCTTGTCGGTGTGGCAAGTGTTGCAGGCATTGGGAATCTTCAGCCGGTCCGTCTCAGACGGTGTGACGAAGTGGAACGTGTGGCTGCGGACATTCACGTCCGCTATCGTCTGTTCGATTTTCGGCATATGGCAGGCGACACACTCGCTGCCCGTGCTTCCCGGCTTGTGATGCGTGTGCTCCTCAATGGAAACCGCATGTGGTCCGTTTTGCGTGTTCGGGCCGTGGCACGTCATGCAGATCTGGTTCACCGGACGGCGCAGCATTGCATCATTTTCGCTGCCATGCGGATCGTGACAACTGAAACAGGTGACGCCGCGCGCGTACATCAGGCTTTGCACGAAATCGTTGCCTTGCATCCGGTTCTTGTGCGCCGTGCCGTCAGGAAAATGTGTAAAGGTGAGCTCACCCATCTTGTGGTCTTCGAGCGTCCAGTAATCCGACAGCTTCAGCCCCATGTGAAAACCGACCGGCCAGTCGTAATAGCGGCCGCCGATTGGATTCTTCATCGGCCGTCCCTGGGAATGACACTGGATGCAGGTATCGTTCGCGGCGACGTAATTCATCCGCGCCGGATTGAGGATATTGTCGCGCGTGGGCTGCCGTACATGTTCACTGCCGGCGCCATGGCAGCGTTCGCAGCCGACATTCCATTCCGTCACTGTCTTTGTCGCGATGTCGTAATTCACGGAATGACAGCCATCGCATAGCGGCCCCGTCGGACGCATCATATTGTCCGGCGGGTACATCGGCGCCCACCAGTCGCCGCCGGTGGCCGGAACCACATAGGGCCGCCATATCTTGTGAGTGATGTCCCATTGCGCCGGAAACGGAAAATAGTCGTCGCCGATTTTGGTGAAGTAACGCTGCTTCCATTCGCTGCCGTAAACCAGCGCGATGTCGCCCTTGGTAAACTTGACCAGCGGATTCGGCTGCGACAGGTCGGGAATGATGGCGTCCGGATGAGTCTTCGGATCGCGCACCACGTTGGCCATGCGCGTCTTGCTCCAGCGCTCATATATCTCTTCGTGACAACTCCGGCATTCCGTCGAGCCGACATAATGTGCGTTCGGAACCGGCCCGGTTTGCGCCACCGCCAATGTTGGCGAGATCGGAACGACGCCGGGTAGATTGCGGATATAGGCCACCAGTTGCCACACCTGCGCATCGGGCAGATGCCATGCGGGCATGGCCGTGTTTCGTATGCCGTTTCGGATATGATAAAAAATTTCGCCGTCCGGCATGGTTGGAGCGACATCACGCAGCCGCGGCGGACGAGGATACATACCGGTTGCAATCTCGGTTTTCCCGTCCCCAGCGTAGCCATGGCAGATTTCGCATTTCTGGCGAAACAGGTCGCGCCCGGCTGTGATCTGGGCAGCGGCAGGATGAACCCCAAGCGGATTTTCACGGGCTTTCGCGATATCCGGCACGCTTTGGTGCAGCAGCCACGTGGCGATCTCTGCTTCCATCGCCGAGGGCTCACGGTCTGCGACCGAAAGCCCGGGAAGTACCTGCCAGTAAAAGCTGCCGATCATCGCCGTAAACAGACCTGACAGCAGCAATACGCTGCGCGCCTTACGCATCACAAACCCACCGGAGACTACCGGATCGAAGTCTTGCGACTCCCGGAGTTCCTTGGCAAGCGCTGTGCGCGGGGTCTCCGCGTTTTTGGTGAGCACCGGCCTCCAGATCGCATGTTCGTGCGTTATCGCCCTGTTCAGGGGGCAGGCCGTGAACGGAGGATTCCCATGAAATCTGCCATCGCATATACCGTCGTGATTGCTGCCGGGCTTGCGCTCGGGCCCTCCGCCGGATTTGGCAGCGAGCAGCAATGGGCGCCCGTCGCTCAGGCATTGGGAAAATCGGGAACCGAGATGCCGGGCGGTATTTATCGTGTTGGCCTGCCGCGAACCGACCTGCACGTCACGCTCGATGGCGTGACTCTGAAAGCTGGATTTGCACTCGGTTCATGGGTCGCATTCGAACCGATGGGCAAGGAAGCCATGGTGATGGGCGATCTCGTGCTCACACAAGACGAGGTCGAACCGGTGATGAAGAAACTGCTGGAAGACGGCATCGAAATTAGCGCGCTGCACAACCATCTGCTGCGCGCATCGCCTCTGCCGTTCTACATGCACATCTCGGCTCGCGGAGATCCGGTCACGCTTGCCCGCAGCATTCACGAGGCGCTGCTGTTGAGCGAGACACCGCTCGGAAATACTCCCACCGCTGCTCAGCCGAAAATCGATCTGGATACCGCGATGCTTGACCGTACTATCGGCGTGGCGGGAAAAGATGCCGGCGGTGTTTATCAGTTCGGGATTCCGCGGGCGAATAGCGTTCGCGCGCATGGCATGGTTGTACCGCCGGCAATGGGCTCGGCCGAATCAATCAATTTCCAGCCCACCGGAAACGGAAAAGCCGCCATCACCGGCGATTTTGTCCTCACCGCCGCTGAAGTTGCGCCCGTGATGCGGACGTTGCGTGACAACGGCATCGATGTCACGGCTTTGCATAATCACATGCTCGACGATCAGCCGCGCATGTTCTTCATGCATTTCTGGGCCAATGACGACGCCGCCAAACTCGCAAGCGGACTGCGTGCCGCACTTGACCACGTCAACACAAAGAAGCAGGTCGCGTCGAAATAACAGTGGCGAAACGCGTTAGATCGAATCAGACGATTTGGGCTCGGTGCCGGAGTGCGTGATCGGCAAGCACGCAGGCCACCATGGCTTCACCGATCGGAACGGCGCGGATGCCGACACAAGGGTCATGCCGGCCCTTGGTGAAGATTTCGGTTTCGTTGCCCGCCACATCGATGGTCCGGCGTGGCGTCAGGATGGACGAGGTGGGCTTCACCGAGAACCGTGCCACGATCGGCTGACCGGTGGAGATGCCGCCGAGAATACCGCCGGCCTGATTCGACAGGAACAGGGGTTTGCCATCTCCGCCGCGCCGCATTTCATCGGCATTCTCTTCGCCGGTCAGTTCGGCCGCCTTCATTCCGGCGCCGATCTCCACGCCTTTGACCGCATTGATGCCCATCAGCGCCGCGGCGAGATCGGCATCGAGCTTGCCGTAAACCGGCGCGCCAAGGCCCGCCGGAACGCCTTCAGCGACGACTTCGATGATGGCGCCGCAGGATGATCCGGCTTTGCGCAGGCCCTCGAGATAATCCGCCCACTGATTGACCACGCCGGGATCGGGTGAATTGAACGGGTTCTGCTGGACCTTATTCCAGTCCCACCGGTTGCGGTCGATCCGATGCGGCCCCATCTGAATCAGCGCTGCGCGAATGGTGACCGCGCCATAGATGCGGTCGAGAATCTTGCGTGCGATTGCGCCCGCCGCGACGCGGGTCGCGGTTTCGCGTGCCGATTGCCGTCCGCCGCCGCGGTAATCGCGGACGCCGTATTTCGCCCAATAGGTATAGTCGGCGTGCCCGGGACGGAATTTGTCGCGAATGTCGGCGTAATCCTTGCTGCGCACATCGGTGTTGTCGATGAGGAGCGCAATCGGTGTTCCGGTCGTGAGCTGTTCCGGCATGCGTTCATCCTGGAACACGCCCGAGAGGATTCGCACCCGGTCTTCTTCCTTGCGCTGGCTGACGAATTTCGACTGTCCGGGTTTGCGGCGATCGAGCCAGGGCTGGATATCGGACTCGGTGAGTGGGATGCCGGGCGGACAGCCATCAACCACGCAACCGATCGCGGGACCATGGCTTTCGCCGAAGGTGGTGACGCGAAACAGGTGGCCGAAGGTGTTGAAGGACATCTTGTCCCGCGTCAGTTTCCTGCCGATTTGACAGTCGAAATGTCGGGGGCGTCTTCGGCCTTCATTCCAACGACATGATATCCGCAGTCGACATGCATCACTTCGCCGGTGATGCCGCGGGAGAGGTCGGAGACGAGAAACAGCGCCGTATCGCCGACCTCATTGATGGTGACCGTGCGCCTGAGCGGCGAGTTGTATTCGTTCCACTTCAGAATATAGCGGAAATCACCGATGCCGGCCGCAGCGAGCGTACGGATCGGCCCTGCCGACAGCGCATTGACGCGAATCTTCTTTTTGCCGAGGTCTTCGGCGAGATAGCGCACGCTGGCTTCGAGTGCCGCTTTTGCGATGCCCATGACATTGTAATGCGGCATGACTTTTTCGGCGCCGTAATAAGTCAGCGTCAGCAGGCTGCCGCCATCGGTCATCATCTTCTCGGCGCGCTGCGCGACAGCCGTGAACGAGTAGCAGGAAATGTTCATGGTCATCGCGAAATTCTCGGGCGTCGTATCGACGTAACGGCCCTTGAGCTGTTCACGGTCGGAGAACGCGATGGCGTGCACGAGGAAATCGAGATGGTCCCACTTGTCCGAGAGCTGGGCAAACGCCTGATCCATGGAGGCGGCGGATGAAACGTCGCAATCGATGACAGCGGCAGGACGCAGCGTTTCGACCAGCGGAAGCACACGCTTCCTGAACGCGTCGCCCTGATAGGTGAAGGCGAGCTCCGCGCCCTGGGCAGCAACGGATTGTGCGATGCCCCAGGCAATCGAGCGGTCATTGGCCACACCCATGATGAGGCCACGTTTGCCCGCCAAAATGCCCGTATCTGCCATGCGCCTTCTCCCGACCTGCGCTCATCCTATAGCGGAGGCCATCGCGCGACGCTATGCGGGTTTATTTGAGGCGAGACCGCGGATCGTAAGACTGTTCCCAGGACGCAGCGAATTGGTCGAGCTTGGGATCCGCTGAATCGGGAAGTGTGATAATCAGCCGCGCATAAAGATCACCGGGCGTTTCGCCGCCGGAGCCGGGCAGACCTTTGCCCTTCAGGCGCAGCACGCGCCCGCTATTGGAATGCGGCGGCACTGTGACGGCAACGGGCCCGGTCAGCGTCGGCACCTGCACCTTGGCGCCAAGAACAGCTTCTTTGAGCGAAACCGGCAAATCCATGCGCAGATCGCGGCCATCGCGTTCAAA
>JAGWSK010000561.1 GCA_028869355.1 Alphaproteobacteria bacterium
AGATACAGCGCGGCGCCGCCGACGTCATCGAGCTGAATGTTTTTCTTCAGCGGGCTCTGCGCCTTGTTCCATTTGTGCACGATGCGCGAATCGCCGACTCCGGCGCCGGCGAGCGTGCGCATTGGTCCGGCCGAAATCGCATTGACGCGAATTCCGTCCTTGCCAAGATCCGCAGCAAGGTAACGCACGCTGGTTTCGAGCGCCGCCTTTGCGACACCCATGACGTTGTAATTCGGCATGACCCGGGATGCGCCGCCGAACGTCAGCGTCAGAAGCGCCCCGCCGTCGCGCATCAGTGGGGCGCAGCGGCGGGCGACCGCGGTAAACGAATAGCAGGATATGCTCAGCGTACTGAGGAAATTGCCGCGGCTGGTCTCGACATAGCGGCCCTTGAGTTCGTTGCGGTCGGAATAGGCGATGGCGTGCACCAGGAAATCGATGCGGTCCCAGTGCCGCCCAATGGCCGCGAAAGCGTGGTCGATCTCCTCGTCACTGGCGACGTCACAGGCGACCGCAATGTCCGATCCCACGCTCCCGGCGAGCGGAAGCACCCGCTTGCCCTGCGCCTCCCCCTGATAGGTGAAGGCAAGTTCCGCGCCCTGCGCGGCCAGCGAACGCGCGATTCCCCAGGCAATGGAGTGATCGTTTGCGACGCCCATGATGACGCCGCGCTTGCCGGTCATCAGACCGGGACTTGAAGTGGTGTTCTCCGCCATTCGTTCCCTTGCCCGCCGAATGGCCGGTCAATTGTAGCGCTGAAATACCAGCGACGCGTTGGTGCCGCCGAAACCAAAACTGTTCGACATCACCACATTGAGTTTGGCGTTGTCGACACGCCGGCGCACGATCGGTGCATCGGCAACTTCCGGATCGATCTCCTCGATGTTCGCGGATTCGGCAATGAATCCGTTCTGCATCTGCAGGATGGAATAGATCGCCTCATGAACACCGGCCGCGCCCAGTGAATGGCCGGTCAGTGATTTGGTGGAATTCACCGGCGGCATCCTGCTGCCGAACACTTCACGCATGGCTTTGATCTCGGTGACATCGCCGACCTCGGTCGATGTGCCATGTGCGTTCACATAATCGATCTCGGAGGTCAGATTGCCCAACGCCTGCTTCATGCAGCGGACCGCGCCCTCGCCCGACGGGGCGACCATGTCATAGCCGTCGGAGGTGGCGCCGTAACCGGTAAGTTCCGCATAAATTTTCGCGCCACGCGCTTTCGCACGTTCCAGCTCTTCGAGCACCAGTACGCCGCCGCCGCCGGCAATGACGAATCCGTCACGGTTCTTGTCATAGGCGCGGCTGGCGCGTTCCGGTGTCTCATTGAAATGACTGGACAGCGCGCCCATGGCGTCGAACAGGACCGACAGCGTCCAATCCAGCTCCTCGCCGCCGCCGGCGAACATGATGTCCTGCTTGCCCCAGGAGATCAGTTCAGCCGCATTGCCGATGCAATGCGCGCTGGTCGCGCAGGCGGAGCTGATCGAATAGGACAGGCCCTTGATCTTGAACCATGTCGCAAGGACCGCCGAACAGGTCGAAGACATTGCTTTCGGTACGACGAATGGCCCGACTCGCTTCGGGCCCTTGCCCGGTTCGCGAGCCGTGTCGGCCGCGGTGACCAAAGCGCGCGTCGATGGGCCGCCCGAACCGATGATGAGGCCGGTGCGCTCATTGACGATTTCGTTCTGTTCCAGTCCGGAGTCGGTCAGCGCCTGCTGCATCGCAAGGAAAGCGAACCCGGCGCCGTCCCCCATGAAGCGGCGCGCGCGCCGCTCCACCGTTGCGTCCAGATCGACCTTCAGCGTGCCGGCAACCTGGCTGCGAAAGCCCATCCGGCGATAATCGTCCGCCGGTGTGATTCCGGAACGGCCTTCACGCAGGCTCGCAACGACTTCCTGGCTGTTGTTGCCGATCGGGCAAACGATCCCCAGCCCGGTGACCACAACGCGTCTCATGGCCGCTGACCTGCCTGTATTCGCTTACAAACCGGGGTGCTATGCAGGGGCCGCCTGCCCGTCTTCGACGAATAATCCGACCCGCAAATCCTTGGCTTCATAGATCGGCCGCCCGTCCACTTTCATGATTCCATCGGCAACGCCGATCACCATACGCCGCATCACCACCCGTTTCAGATCGATGGCGTAGCTGACCACTTTGGCTGAGGGAAGCACCATGCCGGTGAATTTGACCTCGCCGACTCCCAGCGCGCGGCCCTTTCCGAGCCCGCCGAGCCAGCCGAGAAAAAAGCCCAGCATCTGCCACATCGCATCCAGCCCAAGGCAGCCCGGCATCACCGGATCGTCCTTGAAATGGCATTTGAAGAACCACAGATCGGATTTGATGTCCAAATCGGCTTTGACTTCGCCCTTTCCGAACAATCCGCCGACGTCGCAGATCTGCGTGATGCGGTCGAACATCAGCATGGGCGGAAGCGGAAGCCGGGCATTGCCTGGTCCGAACAACTCGCCCCGCGCGCAGGCCAGAAGCGACTGCAAGTCAAAGGAGGCTTTGCGTATCTGCTTGTCCACGTCCTATCCGGGTGGGCTTGTCGCCACGCCCGCCTGAGCGAAAATTGCGCCTGTCGTTTAGAGCAATTCCAAAATCTCTGGCCGACTGGCGTACATTGTTTTAGGATGGTGCGGGTTAAGGCCGCGTGCAAGGTGCACGCGGCGGAATTTTGACGCGCATTTACCGGAAATCCGGCCCGAATACCATGAGCGTGACCGCAAGGAATCCGATTAACGAAAATTTTGTTGCGCGGTTGCGTCAGGCCGGATTGCGGCCGACGCGCCAGAGGCTGGCGCTTGCGAGACTGCTATTTCAGCACGGGGACCGCCATTTGACCGCGGAAGACCTCCACGCCGAAGCACAGGCCGCGCGCGTGCGTGTCTCATTGGCCACGGTCTATAATACTCTGCACCAGTTCACCGCGGCAGGGCTGCTGCGTTCGGTCACCGCCGAAGGCTCGAAAAGCTACTTTGATACCAACACCGTCGACCATCACCACTTCTATTGCGAGGAGGATGGCCGCCTCGTCGATATCGACGGGAGTGGTATCCGCGTCGCCGGACTGCCGCCGCCGCCAAACGGTTCCAAGGTCGAACGCGTCGAGGTGATCGTCCGCCTGAAATCAAAATAGATTAGAATCATTCTAAACTATTGACTTGGGCGTTGGGCGCTGCCACCTTCCATTGAGTTGGCGTTATCGGAGAGGACCATGAAAGCAAAGACCGACAAGACAGCAGGCAAGTGCCCGATCACGCACGGGACAACGAACCTCGGAATGACGTCGAACAGCGACTGGTGGCCAAACCAGCTGAACCTCAGGATACTCCGTCAGAACTCGCCCCGGTCCGATCCCATGGGCAAGGCGTTCAACTACGCCAGGGAGTTCAAGAAGCTCGACTTCAATGCGCTGAAGAAAGACCTCGCTGCGCTGATGACGGACAACCAGGTCTGGTGGCCGGCGGATTTCGGCCACTACGGGGGACTCATGATTCGCATGGCGTGGCACGCCGCGGGCACGTACCGCATCGGCGACGGTCGCGGCGGCGCCGGCGCCGGCCAGCAGCGTTTCGCACCCCTCGGCTCCTGGCCGGACAATGCGAACCTCGATAAGGCGCGCCGGCTCTTGTGGCCTATCAAGCAGAAATACGGCTCGAAAATCTCCTGGGCCGACCTCATGGTCCTTGCCGGCAATGTCGCGCTCGAAACCATGGGCTTCAAGACATTCGGCTTCGGCGGCGGGCGCCCCGATGTGTGGGAGCCCGACG
>JAGWSK010000006.1 GCA_028869355.1 Alphaproteobacteria bacterium
ATGCGCAGTTTTGATCTTACCCCCTTATTCCGTTCCACCGTCGGCTTTGACCGCCTTGCGGACATGCTCGACTCGGTCTCCCAATTCGACAGCAGCGTTTCCTATCCGCCCTACAATATTGAGCGGACGGAAGAGAACCATTACCGGATTTCGCTTGCGGTCGCAGGATTTGGCGAGCAGGACTTGAGCGTCGAAGTCAAGGACGGCGTGTTGTCGGTCCATGGCAAGCGCGAGCCCGAGAAGGAAGCTCCGCCGAAGCATTACCTGTACCAGGGAATTGCCGGCCGGACATTCGAACGCCGCTTCCAATTGGCGGAGAATGTCGAGGTCAAGGGAGCGACCCTCGTAAACGGCCTGCTTCACGTTGATCTGGAACGGATCGTTCCGGAGGAAAGGAAGCCGCGCCGGATCAACATCAACGGTGCGAAGGTGATCGAGGCGAAGTCCAAAGCGGCGGCCTGAGTGACCTGAACCGGGTTGGAATAAGAGCACGGCGATTGCCGTGCTCTTTTTTTTGGGTTTTGCCCGCGAAAACTGTTGCCGAACCTGCCGCGATTCGGAACAACCACCTTGATTCAAATCTGAAACGCCGGCACGGCGTTGCGAAGGCGCAATGGAAAAGTGGCAAACATACCTGCCCGGACGCGTGGCCCGGCATTTTCAACATCTCGGTTACGCCACGCCGATCGCCGAGCTGCGCGCACGTTATGACGCGATGTTTTCCGGTTTCGGGACGACCGGCCCGGATGTGCTGGTCGAGCCAACCCAGCTGGGCAGCGTCAAGGGCGAGTGGATGACCATCGAAGGCAGCGCCCCGCAGCGGCTGATTTTGTATTTGCACGGCGGCGGATTTGTCGCCGGCTCGCCGGAGAGCCATCGTCCGGTCGTGGCGAGGCTGTGCGGGGCCGGCAACAGTGTGGCATTTTCGGTGGCTTACCGGCTCGCGCCCGAATTCCCGTTTCCGGCCGGGCTGCGCGACAGCGTGGACGCCTACCGGAATCTCACCGCCCGCGGATTCCCACCGCAGTCGATCATCGTGGCCGGCGACGGAGCGGGCGGCGGCCTGGCATTTGCCATGCTGATGGCTATCCGCAATGCCGGCTTGCCGATGCCTGCAGGTATCGTCGCGCTTTCGCCGTGGGCGGATCTCACGCTTTGCGGTTGGTCGATGATGCGCAATGCGGCCACCGATTCGGTGCTTGCCTGGGAATTGCTATTTGTCAGTGCACGGCAGTATTTGCGCGGCGGCAGTGCCGCCGATCCCTATGCATCCCCCGTCTACGGCAATCTCCGCGACTTCCCGCCGGTCATGGTCCACGCCGGAAGCCGCGAGATTCTGCGTGACGATGCCAGCCGTCTGGGCGAACTGGCAGCGGCGGCGAATGTGCCGGTGTCGGTCGAAGTCTACGAAGGCATGCAGCATCTGTTCCAGGTGCTCTCGCCGGTGCAGGACGGCAGGGTATCCATCAATCGTTTTGGACAATTCATCCGGGCCCGCGCCGCCGAAACCGATCTGTCCTTCCTGTTTGCCAAAATCGCGGCGCGTTAGAATTCCCAAAAGAATGTAATCTTTGCCGCGGCGGTTTATCGCTTGCCGCTGCAAAAGCGGCGTGGCAGTTTCGCGCCCGCCGAGCGCCACAATTTGCAAAATAGACCGTAAATCGGCTCGCCAACGAGGTTTTCGTGAGACGCAGTCCGTTTGCCTGCCTGTTGCTTGCCGGAGTTTCAGTCCCTGCTTTGGCGGACGATCTTACAATTTCATCGGAAGTCAAATCGCCGGTGTTCACCGCCACGGCGGCGAACAATTCGCCGGGCGACATCACGATTGAAACCGGCGGATCGGCCAATGTCGCGGTCCAGGGCGCCGCGGTGACACTGAATTCGAACAACACGATCGACAATATCGGCGTGATTCAGAACACCTTCTCCGGCAATGGCGCGATCGGCGTACACATCATCGGCGGCAATACCGGCACATTCACCAGCGAGGCCGGAAGCACCACCGAGATCAGCGCCGGCGGCGGCAATGGTACCAAAAATATCGGTGTGTTGCTGGATGGCGCCTCTGCGTTCAACGGTAATATCTCTCTCGGCGCCGGCAGCAATCTGGTCGCAATCGGCAACAATTCGCTCGGAATTGCCATCGAGGCCCCACTGAACGGCAGCCTCAGCAACGGCGCGATTTCGTCCCTTGTCGGTCAGAACATTACCGGCATGCTGATCACAGCGCCGATCTCGGGTTCTCTCACGACATCCGGTGCGATCACGGTCGTCGGCGTGGCGGCGCCCTCCAACCAGGTCCTCAACCCGCTTTCCGGATCGGCCGTGGCCATCGGCTCGAGCATCAGCGGCGGCATCCTGAACGCCGGACCCACCGGGACCGGAGATTCGACACCCATCTCCGTCCTGACAGCCACGAGCACTCTGCCTGCCTATGCAATCCAGCCATCTATTGCCGGCACCAATGCAGCCAATATCATCATCGGCGGTTCATCCGACACGGTGAATCCGAATTTCAGTTTCCTCAACCGCGGAAGCATTACGAATACGGCCGACCAGCCCGGCGTCAGCACCATTGGTGTCCAGATCGGCGAAACCGGGACGGCGGCGAATACCGTCACGCTGACCGGCGGTATCTACAACAATGGCACCATCAGCGCGGTCGCCGAGTCCGACAACTTCATTGCCAGCAATGTGTCGCCCGCCAATACCAACGCGACAGCACTGATCATCGGCAGCGGCGCCGCAATCAATTCGTCCGGCACGACCGCGCAGGCGCTGCTCAACAACGGCACCATCAGCAGCTCCGTTACCGGCAACCTGCAGATCGTACCCCAAAACAATTCCATCCAGATGGTTTCCACCGCGCTGCTGATCCAACCCGGCGGCTCGTTGCCCAGCCTTGCCACAGCCGGGACTATTTCGGCCACCGCCGGGACTTCGAATGTCTACCTCAACAACCTGACCGCTTACGCGATCCGCGACCTCTCCGGAACGCTCGCCACGATCACCAACACCGGCGCGATTTCCGCGGTCGCGACGCCGTTGAACAACAACGCGCAGCAAACCGTAGCCATCGATATTTCACACAGTTCGGCCAACGAGACGATCACCACGTCGGGGCCGGTCACTGGTGATATCCTGTTTGGTTCGGCGGGCATGAACGGTTCGGTTGCCGGCAACCAGCTCGTCATTGAGGGCACGACGACGACAGGCAGCATCGCCTCGGTCGCCGGCAGTGTCGTTCCGGCCGCCGGCGGCACGATCGATGTGAAAGTGTCGCAGGGCGGCACGGGCGGCGTGTTGAACACCGCCAATGCCCGGCTCACCACACTGCAGGTCGGCGAAGCTGGCACGGTGGAATTGGCGCTCAACCAGAGTTCGGCGTCGACGCCGGTGATTTCCGCGACCGGGCCGGTAAAGTTTGGATTTGGCTCGGCGGTGACTCTGGTGCCGACGAGCTTTCTGCCGAACAGCGGCACCTACACCCTCATTCACAGCAATACGTCGCTGACTTTTTCGGATTTTTCCGCCGCGACGGCACAGCCCATTCCCTTCCTCTTCAACGGCAGCATTGCGCAAAACGGCAATGATCTCGTCATTACGCTGCAGCGCAAGACGGCCGCCGAACTGGGATTGACCGGAAATTCCGCCGCGCTGTACGAGCCGCTCGCGCAATCGGCACTGACCGACAATCCGTTTGGCGCCGCCTTGCTGTCGCTGACCAACGCGCAGGATGTTCAGGCGGCAATCAACGCCAATGTCCCGGATGTCGGCGGCGGCGTTCGGGCACTGGCGGTCGCCATGACAGATTCCGTTACCGGCGTCGTCGGCGCCCGCGAACGCAACCTGGTGCTGGCGGCCGCGAACCAGCAGGACGAATTCCGCTTCTGGGCGCAGGAAGTCTATGACGGGGTCAGCGCCGGAACCACAGCGACAACATCGGGATTTTCGGGCCAGGGTCAGGGTGTCGCCCTCGGGATCGAGTTTGGCGCGCTGCCGGACATTCGCTACGGGCTTGCCTTCACGTTTTTCGCCAGTTCGGAGTCCGAGGCGCATCCTGCCGACGACAAGACGGACGGCGACTGGCACCTGCTGTCGTTTTATGCCGGCTGGCGGCCGGGCAATTTCTTCATCACGCCGGAGCTGAACATCGGGCAGGCCGATTACACCAGCCGCCGCAGCATTCCCATTGGTGACGTGCTGACCCGCACGGCCAATGCCAACTGGATCGGCTATCTCGGATCGGCCGCAGTCACCGCCGGCTACGTCCTGCCGATGGGCGTCTTCCAGTTCATCCCGGAATTATCCGTCGACGGATTATATCTGCATCAGAACATCATCAACGAGAAA
>JAGWSK010000562.1 GCA_028869355.1 Alphaproteobacteria bacterium
GCCCGCTCCTGCCCGCGATGCAAAAATCGCTCCGGCGCAGATGATTCCACCTGGTCTCATAATGCTCTTCGCCTGCGCTTCACCGGCGAATAGCCCGCTGCGAGTGCTGCATCGGCGTCCGCGAACAGAACGATATCGCGCCCGTTGCGGACATAATCGCGCGGGATCGAGACGTCGGTGGAAAAATGCCGCGTCTTGCGGTTGCCGACGATGAATTCCGCAATGTCGCTCTCGCAATAAAAACACCGCAGCCGGTGCGGCGCCGTGAGCTCAAACCGGTTGCGCGCATATCTCCCTTCCATCGCATCGTGGACGATGCAATTGGGATTGATGCAGGTCAGGCCCTCCGCTTCGCTCTGGTCAAAAATATCGTGGCGTTCGGGCCTGAAACCGCCGGGATATTTCTTCAGCCCCGGCTCGCGTGCAAAACCCAGCAGCAGCGAAATCACCGCCATGCGGATCGGTACGCCAAAGGCGGCCTGGCGGAAATAGGCGGCGCGGCGATCGGTATCCAGCGCGATATCGAGTTCACCGACACGCGGCAGCGGATGCATGATGCTGGTGCGGGAAAATTTCTTGTCCTTGAGGAAACGCTGGTCAATGGTCGGATATTCTTCCGGTTTGCCGGCCCAGCGCTCCTTCTGAAACCGCGTGACATACATCGCATCGATATTCTTGCGCGGCTTGCCCGCGTTGTCGGAAATCAATGACAGCTGATGCGGCTTGTCCGCGGTCATGTACAGCACATCGACCGAGGCATTGTCTTTTTCATATCTTGCGCGCGGCACTGCAAAGCAGTTCAGCTCGTTCTTCAGCCGCCAATGCACATGCTCGGGCAATTCCATGCCTTTGGCCGGCATCAGCATGATATTCGCGCCGAACCGCGCCAGCGCATATACAAAGGAATGAATCGTGCGGCTGCCCTTGAGATCGCCCGAAATCGCCACATTCAGATGTTTGAGGTTCTTGCCTTCCTGAAGCAGCGTGAACAGGTCGCACAGGGTCTGTGTCGGATGTTCATGCGCACCGTCGCCGGCGTTTACCACCGGCACGCTGGCATAGCAGGCGGCGAGTTTGGCGGCGCCGTCGCGCGGATGGCGGATCACCAGCATGTCGGCGTAGTTCGATGCCACGCGTACCGTATCGGCGAGGCTTTCGCCCTTGGCCGCCGAACTGGTTGCCGGATCGGCGCTGCTGATCGACTTGCCGCCGAGCCGGATCATCGCACTTTCAAACGACAGCCGCGTGCGCGTGCTCGGCTCGTAAAACAGGGTCGCCAGAATGGCCCCCGAGCCTGTGTTTATGCTGCGGCCGACGCGGTGGGGCAGGTTGGGGTCGCGCAATTCGCGCAGGTATTCCGACGCCACCGAAAATATCGTCTCGATCTCATCGATGGTGAGATCATTGATCGAGGTGACGTGCCTGAGTTCCTGCATCAAAGCGGCCTTATAGGGGCAGGCATGCGCCCACGCAAAACATTCCTCAGCGACCCATCGCGTAATCCAGAGCTTTCGCCCGATGCCTAGGAAACCGGGTGTGGGCCGCGCCTGCCGGTTCTGCGGCATTGTCGCGGGGACCGAACCGGCATTCGTCGTGTTCAGGGACGAGCTATCCGTCGCATTTCTGGATTATCGCCCGCTGGCGCTGGGTCACGTGCTGCTGGTTCCGGTCGCCCACTATGCCACGCTCGAGGCGCTGCCCGACGAAGTCGCCGCCGGTCTCGCCATTCGCATCAAGCGCATCTCGGCCGCAGTCATCGCCGCCATGGATGCCGACGGCAGTTTCGTCGGTCTTAACAACCGCATCAGCCAAAGCGTGCCGCACGTGCACTTCCATATTGTGCCGCGCAAAAAAGGCGACGGGCTGTTCGCACACCGCATGATCTGGAAACGCGTCGCCTATCGCGACGATTCCCATCGCAGCGAAACGGCCGAGAAGATCACGCGCGCCCTTCAGCCCTCCCCTTGGGGACGAACGGGATTGATCTGAAATATCCAGATGGGACATCAGGAATGCACTTTACCCGCCCCTTGGGGGCGGGTCGAAATCGCGAAGCGATTTCGGGGCGGGGAGCAAGGAGCCTCAGCGCACGCAATCCACCGAACTCGAGACACGCTTTATTCGCCCCTAAATCTCCACCTTCCGATTTGCATCGCATCGGACTGCATCTGTCCTGGCGCTCTGCTCCCCGCCCCGAATTTGCTCGCCCTGCGGGCTCGCAAATTCGACCCGCCCCCAAGGGGCGGGTAAGATGAGAGCATGAAATCGCCACAGAACAATCCTCACCGCAAACGGCTGAAGATTGGTTTGGCGCGCAGGCTGCGACGCGACATGACGGAGTCGGAACGGAAGCTATGGTCCGATCTCCGCGGCAAGCGGTTTGGTGGTTTGCGCTTTCGCCGGCAGCAGCCAATCGGGCCGTATATAGTGGATTTCTATTGTCCCGCCGCTGGGCTCGTTATCGAACCCGACGGCGGCCATCATAATGAAAAAGCGCGCCGTCTTTACAATGAGACTCGCACGCGGTGGCTCGAATCCGAGGGATTTCACGTGTTGCGAATTGCCAACTGTGAGCTGTCGTCGAAGCGGGAGTTGGCACTGGAGTGGATTTGGCACCAGATAGAAGCAAGCGGCTGTGTTTTGCCGCAGAGGACTGTGGCTGGTCCCCTCCCCGAAGCTCCTCAGCGCTAGCGCGCTTTCGGCGCTTCGACCATCCCCCAAAGGGAGGGTTGAAGGATGGGGCGATCAGGTTGGATTCAATGCAAATCACCGATGATCCGCGCCGTTCCAAAAGCCCATCAGTTCCAGGCCGTAACAGTTTCTTTTTCGTTGCAAGCTACTCTCTGTGCAGTTCCACTGCTGAGGGAGAGCAATCATGTACACAAGACGTTCAGCTTCGGTTGCATCGGTCGCGGCGCTTGCGGGTCTTTGCCTGGTGGCCAACGCGGGAATCGCCGAAGCCAGGGGCGAAAAACATCCCAGTATCCGGAAAGCCCTGGAGGCTTTGCGTACCGCCAGGTTTGATCTCGAACATGCCGATCACGATTTTGGCGGCCATCGCCGTGAGGCGATGGAATCGATCGATCGCGCCATGGAGCAGTTGCAGGTGGCGCTCCGCTTCGACGTCCGGTAACGAGAAGCGAGGATCGAGAGAAGCAGGATGCGGCCTCGGTCGCGATCAGCACTCTCGCTCCTCGCTCCTATTTTCTCGCTCCTCCTATCGCCCTCAGGCGGTCGAGGGCGCCCTGCAGGATGTAGGCCGCCGCCATTTTGTCCACGACCTCGCGACGACGGGCACGCGAGGCGTCGGCATGCAACAGCGTGCGCGTGACGGCCGCTGTCGAAAGCCGTTCATCGACCAGAACGACGGGACAGCCGCCGACACCGGCGAAATTGCGCGCAAAGGCCCGGGCCGATTGCGCCGATGGCCCCTCGGAGCCATCCATGTTCAACGGGAATCCGACGACGATCGCGCCGATACCATGTTCGGAAATCAGCGAGAGAATTTCCGCCGCGTCGGCTTTGAACTTGCCCCGTTTCAGCGTCTTCAGGGGCGTTGCCACGGTCAATAAAGTGTCCGAAAGCGCGAGCCCGATGGTCTTCTCGCCGAGATCGAGGCCAAGCAGCCTCTGGCCCGGCTGCAAAATCCCCCGCAGTTCCTCGAGAGTCATCACGCTCATCTTGCCGTTTTGCGAGCCCGTTGATAGCACCAAGGTGGAGAGCTAACCCAAGGCCAACATGTCCGTCGATAGCAAGACCGTGAGGCGTATCGCTCGCCTGGCCCGTATCGCCGTCAATGATGGCGAGGTTGCGCTGATGGAAAAGGAGCTGAATGCGCTGCTCGCCTGGGTGGAGCAGCTTTCAGAGGTGGATGTCAGCGGTGTCCCGCCGATGACAAGCGTGGTGGAACAGCGGCTGAAGATGCGTGCCGATATCATCACCGAAGGCGCCCGCGCCGCGGATGTGCTGAAGAATGCGCCGCTGACCGATGAAGGCTTTTTCCTCGTGCCCAAAGTGGTCGAGTGATGGCGCATTCGGACTTGACCGGGTTCACGCTGGCCGGGGCGCGCGACGCAATGCGCGCCAAAAAGGTTTCGCCGCGCGAACTGACAGAGGCGCATCTCAGCGCGGTGTCGAATGCCCGGCGGTTGAATGCTTTCGTCACCGAAACACCGGAACGCGCGCTCGAGCAGGCAAAAGAGTCCGAACGCCGCATTCAAGCCGGCACTGCGCGTCTGCTCGAAGGATTGCCGCTCGCGATCAAGGATCTGTTCTGCACCGCCAATGTCCGCACCACCGCGGGCAGCCGGATTCTTGAAAATTTCGTCCCGCCCTATGAATCCACGGTCACCCGCAACCTGTGGAATGCGGGCGCGATTCTGCTGGGCAAGACCAATCTCGACGAATTCGCCATGGGGTCGTCCAATGAGACCTCATGGTTTGGGCCGGTCACCAATCCCTGGCGCGCGCGGGGCCGGAATGACGATCTCGTGCCCGGCGGCTCGTCGGGCGGATCGGCCGCGGCGGTTGCCGCCAATCTCTGCGTCGGGGCGACTGGGACCGATACCGGCGGCTCGATCCGCCAGCCGGCGGCCTTCTGCGGCATCGTCGGACTGAAGCCGACCTACGGCCGCTGCTCGCGTTGGGGCATCGTGGCGTTTGCGTCCTCGCTCGACCAGGCGGGTCC
>JAGWSK010000563.1 GCA_028869355.1 Alphaproteobacteria bacterium
CGCTGATGCCGCCGACATCGCTGTACTGGTCGTGACGCCACGAACCTTCAATTTCCAGTCTTCTGATCAGCGGAATATTCATTTCGTCGCTGACCACCGGTATATTCAACTGTGTAAACCCGGCCCAGTCGGCGCGGTGCAGCGCATCGGTCAGGAACGGCGCCTGCAATGTCGGCGCGCCGGTATTGTCAAGTTCGCCCACATTCAGGATATCAGTGGTGTACACGCCGCCGACCGCCAGCTTCACCTGGCCGCCCGGAAGATCGAACAGCGGTCCGTCAACCTGACCGCCTTTTTCATTGATCCAGTACTTCTCGTCCACCTGACGAACACCGGTAACGTAATTCAGTGTGTCCGGCGAGTTGCACCTGAAGGCGCGCGGGTCGCAGAACAGGTTCAGATAGGGAACGGTATCGGGCTTTGTCCAGGTCGTACTGCCGCTTCTGCCAAGCGGAATTCCGAGCACATTACCCGGTGAGGTCAGCGTCCAGCCCAGGGCCGCAGACACCGCATTGACATTCGGTGTCCCCAGCACATGGTTGAAGCTGCTGTCATATTGCTCGGAGATATAGACTTTGCCTTCCCAGTCAAACGGCAAATCAATATTCGCCCCGTAAGTGTACATCGTGGCGACTTCGTAAGCGTCAGTGACATCGCCCTGCGTGAATCCGATGTCGGTAAGGACGTGCAGGCCGCTCGGAGCGCCGGTCGGGTAATAAGGATTGACCGTCGGCACGATCACATTCAGCAGGTTTGAGGTATCGGGGCTGAGATTGGGCGGATTGGCATATTCGGCCCGCCGGTTCGTCCACAGACCGTCGGCGAAGAGCGTCAGCCAGGGAAATAGCCTCTGATCGAAGGTGCCGGCGAATGAATTCTTTTGCTGCGCGGCGTCGTACCAGCCGAAGTCATAGGGATTGCGCTGATTGCTGAGGTTGTTGTTCGCGGCAGTCGCGAAGCTGGCCCAATTCAGCGTTGCGGCTTGGCCGGGCAATGTCGGCCCAATGCCAGTGGCACCGGCGCTGAAATTCGCCCCTGTCCCGGCCGGAATCGAATAGCAGTTGGCGCACGTCCCGCCGAGCGTCGCAGCCGGTTTTCCCGCCGTGACGATTCCGGGCACCGCCGACGCGATCGGCGTCCGGTTGTCCAATCCCCAGGGGCTGTAGTCCACCGTGAATTTCGAATTGAACGCGGGGTTGCCCTTGATCGGTGTGTTTTCCGACCATTCATAGGTCAGCGTAATATCGCCGCCGTCCCATGTTCGTCCGTACAATTGGGAGGCCAGGGCCGTATTGCCGCCGGCTGGCTTTGCCGTGAACTGGAGTTTCGTCACGGCGCCGTCATAACCGCGCTTTAGAACTTCGTTGATCACACCGGCCATGGCGTTCGTGCCATAGGTCGCGGACGCGCCGTCGAGCAGGATATCGAGCCGGTCCAGCGCAAGCTGCGGCACAATCGACGGGTCGATTTCGCAAATGCCGTTACCCTGTCCGGGGAACCGATGACCATCGACCAGCAACAGGGTGCGAGGCGCGTCGCCGGTATCCAACTGGCGGATGTTGACGCGCGTCGCGCGTTCGATATTGGCGCCTGATTGAACCGCAACCGGTCCGGGAATCACATTTGCCGCAGGAACGGTGCGGAACAGATCGCCGGTCGAAATCGCGCCGGTTTGGGTGAAATCCTGCGGACCCAGATTGGTGACGGGAACGCCCACCGCCACGGTGCCGCGAATCAGTGACCCGGTGACCAGCACCTGTTCGGGCACTCCCATCGGGCCCGCCTGGGCCATTTGGTCCTGCGCCACCTGCTGCGCGTCTGCGGCGCCTGCGCCCGCCATAGCCAGCAATGAGGTCGATCCCAATAGCGACGCAATTCGTGATGTCTTCGAATTCATGGCCCCTCCCCATCAGCCGCGCCAAAAGGCTACGGCCCGTTTGACCTTGTGAACGCGAATATCCGCTGGCGACAGCGCGCCAAGCTGAACTGTGGTTAAAGCCCCCCTCCACGGACATATGCATTGGCCGACCCCTGCAGGCCAATGTAAGTGTTCTGTAAGCTTCAACGATAAGACGAGATGGAGTCAATCAAGAAATCTTACCATCCCCTGACAAAGGCATTGGTCCGGGACAATCTGACAAGACTTTGTAACGCGCATCGTCACGGTCAAATCTGCATATGATGTTGATATCGTGTGGTTTTTAGCCGAGCATTGCAGCAGGATTGAATTTGCGGGGGCATCAGGACTGTCTGATTCAATTATCAACCGCGCGAAAGCGCTGCTCGTCGAAGGCCGGGCGTCCGAAGCGGAGCAAATCTGTTGCCGCGCGCTGAGCAATAACCCCAACGATTTGGAAATAAACATTTTTCTTGGTTCACTATACATGGATTCGGGGCGCAGCGCGGATGCCGAGAGGGTTTTCGGCAAGGCGATGCTGGTCAATCCCGATTCGCTTGCCGCCATATTCGGCCGCGCCGCTGCATTACAATCGCTGACGCGCCATTCCGAGGCTGCGGAACTTCTCGATCGCGCGGTCGAGAGCCATCCGCAATCTCCGACGGCCTGGTACAATCGCGGGGCGGTGCGGATGTCCATGGGCCAACATGCTGCCGCGGAAGCGGATTTTACCCGCGCGTTGGCGCTGCAGCCGCAATCGGCAAAGCTGCTCGAATCCCGCGGTACCGCGCGCGCCGTTCAGGGCTCGCAAAGCGCGAATGGTGCGATTCAGGATCTGCAATCGGCATTGGCCCTCAATCCACGCAATCCGGATTCATGGCACATGCTCGGACGGAGTCATCTTTCGCTTGGACAAACCGCGGAAGCCCAGGCCTGCTGGCGGCGCGCGCTGGAAATTGCCCCACAGCATCTTCAGTCATTGCTGGATCGCGGATTTCTGCTGAATACGCAGCAACAATATGCGGACGCACTGGCAGATTTCGACCGGGTGATTTCGATTTTCCATAATCATCCGGCGGCCTGGCAGGGCCGCGGAATCGCGCTGGCCTCGCTGAACCACGAGCAGGCGGCCATTGACAGTTTCTCCGAAGCGCTTCGCACAAGTCCGGATGACGCACTTTCCCTGTTCAATCGTGCAGTGATGCTGAGTTCTGCGAAGCGGTTTGCCGATGCAGCGGCCGGCCTCGAAGCATTGCTTCGGCTCGTCCCGGAATATCCGCTGGCACGCGGTCTTTTGCTGAATGCGCGTCTGCAATTGTGCGACTGGCACGATCTCGACCACCACAGACGCGAGATCTCCAAAGCGTTGGACCGCGGCTCGCGGGTGATCCATCCCTTTGCTCAC
>JAGWSK010000564.1 GCA_028869355.1 Alphaproteobacteria bacterium
GCGATCTTTCAGCATCACATAATAATGGGGAATCTGCGCCATCTCTTCAGCGGTGCGCGCCTTCAGCGGATGCGGTTTGTTGCCGGCATAATCGGCGCTTTTGTAGAAGTAGTAGGCGCGGAAGAAATTGTGCAGCCCCTGCGGGGCGTGCAGCATATCGTCGTTCGCGCCGCGCGTGCGCTGATAATTCTGGTAATATTTCCGCGGCGGATCGAGTTTGGCGAGTTCGGCGTCGAGTTCATCGTCGCCGATGGCGCGCGGGGGCGGCGCTGCTCCGTTGGCGGTGTTGAATGCCGGCGCCGGCGGTCCTTCAAAGGGCGGACTCAGGATCACGAGTTTCCGGAACATGTCCGGGCGGATCAGCGCTGCCCAGGACGCCACCGGCGCGCCCGCGTCGTGGCCGGCGATCAGGTCAACCGACCGGTAGCCGAGCGCGAATACCAGCGCAAGATTGTCGCGGACCATGTTCAGTATACGGAATTTATCCGGATCGGCGTCGTAGGAATCGTCCCAGCCCGTGGTCCGGCCATAGCCCCGCTGGTCGGGCGCGATCACGTGATATCCGGCGCCGGCCAGCGGCAGCATCACCTTGCGCCAGCTATAGGCGAGTTCCGGAAAACCGTGCAGCAGCAGCACGAGCGGCCGGCCGCCGGTCTCATAACCGGCTTCCAGGATGTGGATGTCGAGCCCGTTGACATTCGTGATCACGCGCGAGCGGATGCCCGCGGGTATCGTGCCGTTACCATAGGGCGGAAGCGCAGCGAGGTTGGCGCGAACGATCTCCGCCTGTGTTCGCGCCGCGGCGAGCGTTGCGCCGGCCGCGGCAACCGTTCCGATTTTCACCATCTCACGCCGCGACAATATCGTCCCTTCCGCCATGATCTGCTCCCTTGCGGCGTTGCCGGTTTCCTCCAAAGCGGCGCCGATCTTACAACAGGATGCGCTTTGCGGGCATTCGGGACATTGTATGTCCTGGAAGGTTCAAGGTTGGGCGCCCGAGTCCTTCTGCAGCAGATTCTCGCAGCGGCTCCTGAACTCGAGCCCGAAACCAGGTTTCTCAACCACGGCAGCGATCACCGGCTGTGGACCACATTCCTGCAAAACCTCGAAGCCAAAGTCGGCGTTAACGATTTGCCCGGATGCATCCTGGGCGCGCAGCACGCTTTCGCTCTGTTCGAAGCCTCATTTATGCGGTCATTTGGCGCGCCAGCATGATTCAGATTAATCAAGTTACGCAGTTGGTTACTTTGTCGGGGCGTCACTAAAAATTCGCTCATAAAGCCTTGACTCATCTGCGCCACTATGGGAACTTCCGTAACAGTTTATTAATTATTGTGTTTTCGCGTCAGGGTTGTGTGGGACTGCATTTTTTGCGTCTGGGTGGGGCTGAGTAACTCCCAAAGCTGATGTTGGTAAGCGGCGTCGCCGGTCGGTGATGCTGCGTGTAATGCGCCGCTAATGTGTGTGCCGCGGTCGTTGTGTCTGCGTTGAAATTCGCAACTCAAAGGGGGCTCCCATGGCCAACGAGGAATTCATCACAATAGGTGACGGCATTACGACTCCGGTTTCCGTGGATAGCGGGCCCTCCGACGTCACCATCGGATCGGGTGATACCAACATCACCATCGGTAATGGCCAGGACACCATCACCGCTAAAAACAACGACACGATCACGGTCGGAAATGGCCTCGACATCATCACCATCGGTGACGGCAACACGCTGACCGTTGGAAGCGGCCCGGATACCATCACCGCCGGCAACAACAACAAAATCGTGGACGGCAACGGTGCCGATACGATCACCGCCGGCACCAACAGCAACATCACCGCCGGAAACGGGCCCGACAGTATCACCGCCGGCCCGAACAGCACGCTCGTTGCGGGCACCGGCCAGGATGTCGTGCATGCGGGACATGACTCGACCATCACACTCGGCTCCGGAACCGACACGGTCCATGCCGGGACGACCGATACCATTACATTCGTCAAGGCCGGTTTCGACACCACCGATTACGATGGCCTGACGCCCGCCTTCACCGTTCCCGCATCCACGGTGAACGTGAAAGAAGAACAGTCGGTTGCGATTCCGATCACGATTTTGCCGCCCAGTCTGGGCAATGAGGTCATCAACGGCTTCAAGACTGCGAATGGCATTGTCGGTTTCGATACCAACGATTTTGCCAATGCCTCGCAGGTTTTTGCCAACGCGGCTCAGGTCGGCGCCAATGTCGTCATCACCCAGCCGGGCGGCGGGGGCACGGTGACGCTGACGAACACGTCCCTGTCGAGCCTTACGGCGGCAAATTTTGCATTTTTCGCCGGCGCGGTTGATCAGATCACCATCAGTGGCGTGCCGACCGACGCGACACTCTCCGCCGGAACGCAGACCAGCCCCGGCACGTGGTCGCTGACGCCATCGCAATTGTCCGGGCTGACGCTGAATGCCGGCGAACCGACGCCGGTGGACACGCTCACGGTCACCATAACCAACCCGGCAGGTCAGGGAGCGACTTTATCCCATAGCTTCCCACTGCAGGTGCACGCGATTCCGCCGACAGTCGGCGTCAGCGTGCTTCCGTACGAGAGTGGTGACCAGGTTACCGAGACGCGGCTCCAGGTGTCATCGGCAGTAGACTCCGGCGACGGTGGCAACGACTCCATCAACAATATTCAGCTGAGTAACGTTCCATCAGGTGTGAACCTGTCGAGCCCCGGTAACACGGTTACAAACCTGGGCGGTGGCGATTACTCCATTTCAACGACCGGAAATCCCGCCAGCTTCAATCCTGAGGTCGATGTCTTTGCTAAACCCGGAAAGACCACCGATTTCAGCTTGGGCATCACGGCCAATTCTTCTGAGCCCAACGGGCTGCCGGCTGATGAGACCGCCTCGACATCGCAGAAAATCGACGTCCAATTCAGCACGACGACTCAGAACCCTGATTTCCAGTCGCAGCCGAACCAGAGCATCTGGTCGAGCGGCACTGCGTTCAACACAACCTTCGATAATTTCCTTGGCGTGAATTTCGGGCCTGTCAGCGGCAGCATAGGTACCGCAATATCAATTCCGGTGGTTCCGTTGGTGTTCACCACGACTATCAGTCAATTTGTCGGCGCCACGTTCGCCCTCAAGGCCGGCTTTGAATCGGATCTGCATGTCGATTCAGGCTCGTTCAACGGGCAGGTGCCGTTCAGCGTCACTCTCGGTAACACTTATAATGTGGACAACCAGGCTCTCGAGGTTGATCCGGCCTCCTCTGAGGCTGGGGGCGGCAGCTTCAACACAACGTTCCCCAACGGTTCGTATAAGCTCGACTTTATCCTTGATGCCTTTGCACAGCTCTTCGCCCACGGCACGTTCATAAACACAACAATCCCCCTGGTGAACATAAACTCGGATATACCGCTGCTGAACCTGGCCAGCAGTCAATTGAACACGTCGATTCCTCTGCCGGACGGGCTCGGCACTGTGGCCTTCCAATTCCCGAATTTCACTACAACGGGAACCAATTCATCTCCAGGGACGATCTCAAGCCAGGGCGTCAGCAACCCGATTTTCTCGGTGAACATCGACCCGATCGCCGTCGTTCTCGATGCCCTCATCGGCTCCGATCCGCTGAAAGGTAATCTTGGCCCGATTAACTACACTATATTGGCGGCAACGGTAGCTCCGGGAATCGACGTACAGCAGAACTTCAACCTCAACGCATCGCTTCCAACCGGCACAATCAATCCGGATGGCGGGTCGTCTCAGTCATTTAGTTTCGGATCGCCCATCATCATTCCGAACTCGGATGGCCAATATTCACTGACCCTGGATCCGAATGTGTCGCTTCAGAATGACACCACCCTCGCGGGTCAACTCATGTTGGGCCTCAAAGCGATCGCGGCAAGTATCAAGCTGACATTTTCGGGCGTCGGGCCCACACTCAGCTTTGGGCCGCTGATCCATCCGACGACGACGCTGGGGCCGGCGCCTTTCGCGACGCTGTTCAACAATACATTCACGGTGGCGTTCAAGCCCACGACTTTGCCGACTGTTAACGCCGCATAGGCGACAGCCCTGGTGCGTGAAGAGTCGCGTAAGTTGGTGGTGTGTGGTGAATGAGACCGGCGCTGCGGACGTAGAAGGACGGGCGATCGATACGGGACTTGTTGGCCTGTGTCTGATCGCCCGGCATTTCCGGATTGCTGCTGACCCGGCCGAATTGGCGCGCCGGTATTTGCGCAGTTCGGCGAATGCGGCGCCGGAAGATCTTCTGCGCATCGCACGAAAGCTGGGCCTGAAGTCCCGCATCATCCGGTCAGAATGGGAGCGGCTGCCGGCAACTCCGCTCCCTGCGCTGTTCGAATGCCGCGATCACAGCTTCGTCGTCGCGAGCCGGATGTTGAATGATCGCGTCGTCATCCATCGCCCGGGTGAAGCACGCGCGAGGCTGATCGACCGTGACGAATTTGAGCAGTTTTGGTCCGGCCGGGTGATCCTGACAGCGCGACGCGCAGCGCTTGTCGGTCTGCCGGATGTGTTCGATCTGCGCTGGTTCTTTACGGCAGTCTATCGCTACAGGCGCGTGATTGGCGAAGTCATTGTTGGTTCGTTTTTCCTGCAGGTTCTGGGACTCGCGGCGCCGCTCTTCTTCCAGGTGGTGGTGGACAAGGTGTTGGTACATCGCAGCCTGTCCACGCTGGACGTGCTGATGATCGGGCTTGCGATCGTCTCGACCTT
This sequence comes from Alphaproteobacteria bacterium, assembly GCA_028869355.1. Taxonomy (GTDB): domain Bacteria; phylum Pseudomonadota; class Alphaproteobacteria; order Micropepsales; family Micropepsaceae; genus CAIYRG01. Next base: position 4,727 of record JAGWSK010000564.1, read on the forward strand.
CGAAGTCATTCTTGGTGGCCTGCGCACGTATATTTTCAGCCAAACGACCAATCGCATCGATGTCGAGCTCGGCGCGCGATTGTTCGATCACCTGCTGGCGCTGCCGATGGCCTATTTTGCCAATCGCCGGGTTGGCGATTCGGTGGCGCGGGTGCGCGAGCTGGAGAATATCCGGAATTTCATCACCGGTTCGGCGTTGACGCTGACAATCGACCTGCTGTTCACTTTCGTCTTCTTCGCCGTGATGTTCCTCTATAGCGCGACCCTGAGCTTCATCGTGCTCGGGTCCCTGCCCTTCTACATTCTGGTCAGCGTTTTCGTGACGCCAATCTTCCGGCGGCGGCTGAACGAGAAATTCAACCGCGGCGCCGACAGTCAGGCGTTCCTGGTGGAGTCGGTCTCGGCCGCTGAAACCATCAAGGCCATGGCGGTCGAACCGCAGATGCAGCACCGCTGGGAAGAGCAACTGGCGGCCTATGTGCGGTCAAGCTTCCGCGCCCAGACACTGGGCAATATCGGCACTCAGGTGGTGCAATATATCAACAAGGGCACGATCGTGCTGACGCTGTATTTCGGCGCGAAGGCGGTCATAGCAGGCGATCTGACGGTCGGCGAACTGGTTGCGTTCAACATGCTTTCGGCGCGTGTTGCGCAGCCCGTGTTGCGCATCGCACAACTGTGGCAGGATTTCCAGCAGACGCGGATCTCAGTGGCGCGCCTCGGCGACATTCTGAACACACCGCGCGAAGTGGTACAGCGCAGTGCCGCCTCACTGCCGCAGATGCGCGGCGCAATCCGGCTCGAACACGTCACGTTCCGTTACAGGATCGACGGGCCGGCGGTGCTTGCTGATATCAATCTCGATGTTCCCGCGGGACAGATGGTGGGGATTGTCGGGCAATCGGGATCCGGCAAATCGACCTTGGCACGTTTAATCCAAAGGCTCTATACGCCGGAAGACGGCCGCGTATTCGTCGATGGAATCGATCTCGCGATGGCGGACACCACGTGGTTGCGGCGGCAGACCGGCGTGGTGTTGCAGCAAAATGTGCTGTTCAACGCGTCGGTGCGCGAAAACATCGCGTTATCCGATCCGGCGATGCCGATCGATCATGTCATTACCGCCGCGAAGCTGGCTGGAGCGCATGATTTTATTCTCGAATTGCCGCATGCCTACGACACGATCATTGGCGAACGCGGCGCTTCGCTGTCCGGCGGTCAGGCGCAGCGGATCGCGATTGCGCGTGCGCTCATCACAAATCCGAAAATCCTGATCTTTGACGAGGCGACCAGCGCACTCGATTATGAAAGCGAACGCATCATCCAGGACAATATGCGGCGTATTGCGGCCGGACGCACCGTGATCGTCATCGCACACCGGCTGTCCACGGTGCGCAGCGCCGACCGCATCATCACGCTGGATCGTGGGCGGCTGATCGAAGACGGCACACATGAGGACCTGATGCGGGTTGGAGGACGCTACGCCATGCTGCACCGCATTCAGGCCGGCAAAATGGACGCGGCGGAATGAGCGAACAGCAACCGCAATCCATGCGACAGCAACTGATGCCGGCTCCGCAGCGCGTGCCGGTACGGAGGACACGCGACGAGCGCGAATTCCTGCCGGCGGCGCTGGAAATCATCGAAACGCCAGTGTCGCCGGCGGGCCGGATTATGATGGCGGTCATCGGCCTGCTCGTAGTGGTGGCTGTTGTCTGGGCATCTATCGGTCAGATCGATATCGTCGCGACCGCGAACGGACGGATCATTCCATCCGGCGAGATCAAACTGATCCAGCCGCTGCAAATCGGCGTGGTGAAACGAATCGCGGTGGCCGAGGGCGATCACGTCACCGCCAATCAGGTGCTGGTCGAGCTCGATCCCACCACCAATGCCGCCGATCGGGACCGCGTCGCACATGATTTGATGCAGGCGGAACTCGACATCGCGCGGTTGCGCGCCGTGCTGTCCGGCAACGCCGCAAGCTTTGTGCCGCCGGCCGGATCCGATCCGGCCATCGCCGACGTGGAACGCGGTCAGACGGCAGCCCAGATTGCGCAGGAGGAGGCCAAGCTCGACGGGCTGGACCGGCAGGTCCTTGCCAAGGCGGCCGAGCGCGATCAGGCAAAAGCAGCGATTGAGAAAATCGACGGCTCTTTGCCGCTGCTGCAACAGAAGCTCGCGATCTATAACAAACTTCGCGAGACGCAATTTACATCGGAGGTAACACGGCTCGACACCGAGCGGCAGGTGCTCGAAGAGAAGCACGACCGCGACGCGGCGGTCCAGCAGGTCCAGGGCGCCATTGCCCAGATCGAAGCACTAACGCAGCAGCGCACCGAGACCGATGCGGAATTCCGCCATCAGGCGTTCGACGACCTGCGCAAGGCGGACCAATACGCGTCCGAACAGCGTGAGGATCTGGTCAAGGCATCACAGCTTACCAGTCTGCAGGTGTTGCGTGCGCCGGTCTCCGGTACTGTCGAGCAGCTTGCCGTGCACACCGTAGGCGGCGTCGTCCAGCCGGCTCAGACGCTGATGGTGGTTGTGCCAGACCAGTCGAAGCTCGAAGTCGAGGCAATGCTGCCGAACCGCGATGCGGGATTTGTGCACGCAGGGGAACCGGCGGAGCTCAAAATCGAGGCGTTCAATTATACCCGCTATGGTTTGCTGCACGGCGTGGTACGCACGGTCAGCCGCGATGCGCTGCGCAATGAGCGTGATGCGCCAAAGCCGGACGCCGATCAGGACGCACTCAAGTCAAACGCCCCGAACCAGCAAAATGCCACCCCATCCGATACCGCCTATGTCGCGCGGGTGACAGTGAACGAGACCTCGGTTGAAACTGAGCAAGGGCCGAGGCCGCTGGAGCCAGGAATGACTGTGACGGCCGAAATCAAAACCGGAGATCGGCGGCTCATCGACTACATATTGTCGCCATTCATGCGCTACGCCCACGAAGCGCTCAGGGAGCGATGAGCAGCGGTGCGTGTTGGGAAGCGGTAGTGCTACGCGGCGGATTTCATGGGCAATGAGGCCACAGCGGCGGTCCGGGCGCAGGGTACTGAGGAGGCCGTAGCAACCCTCCAGGCCGCATTTGCACACCATAAGGCTGGGCGTTTCGACGACGCCGACGTGCTCTACCGGGAAGTTCTTTCGGCCGTGCCCAATCACCCCAATGCTCTGCATTGGCTGGGCGTTATCGAAACACAGCGCGGCCATGCCGAGCGCGGTGTGGAGCTGATCAGGCGAGCTTTTCCCGCCCTCGACAACATCTATGAGACACATTTGGATCTCGGAAACGCGCTACGCCTTACGGGCAAGCGCGAAGAAGCGCTCGAAAGCTTCCGGCGTGCCATTGCGCTGAAACCGGACCAGGCGACGGCGTATATCTGGATGGGCAGTGTGCTTGGCGAGCTGGGCAGGTTTGAAGCCGCGGTGAGCCATTGCCAGACGGCGCTTGCGATTGATCCGAAATCCCTTTCCGCCCGCATGACTCTGGCCAGTGTGCTTCATGGCGCGCGCCGAATGCCGGAGGCAGCCCAGGCGTGGCGCGAGATCATCGATCTCGAGCCGGAGCGCGCCGAATCCTATCATCAGTTCTCCGGTCAGCTCATCACGGCCGGCTTGTTGATGGAGGCGCTGCATTGCCAGGAGCGTGCGATCGCATTGCAGCCGGAAAATGCCCTCTTCCACTGCGCGCGGGGGCAGACCCTGTTGCGGCTTTACGATGCCGAGCGGGCGGAGGCGAGCTTTCGCCGCGCGCTCGCCATTCGGCAGGATTGCAAAGAGGGTTTGACGGGACTGAGTTGGGCATTGCGCATGCTTGGCCGCTTCGAGGAGGCGGAGGTTTACACCAAACGGCTGCGTGAGCTCGATCCGGCCGATTGTCAGGCCGTGCGGCACGTGCCCTCAACAGGGAACCAGCCGCAGGACACGACGGAAATCGTCCGGCTGGCCGGCGTGCTTGAGGGATCGCAGAACAAACCCAATGATCGAATCGCGGCCGGCTTCGCGCTGGGCCGGCTGCTGGATGAGGGCGGGCGGTACGACGAGGCTTTCGCGCGATACGTTACTGCGAATGCGCTGGTCCGGGAATTCTGGCCGGCGAGCGGCGATCGTTTCGATGCTACAACGTTCACGCGCTCGATCGACGCGCTTATCGCCAGCAATTCGCCGGAAAATCTGGCCGATGCCGTCGTCACCGGCAATATCTCGGAGTTGCCGGTGTTTGTTGTCGGCATGCCGCGTTCGGGCACGACTCTGGTCGAACAGATTTGCGCCAGCCACTCGCGCGTATTTGGCGCCGGCGAGCGCGATGACATTGCGAGTATTGCTGTGGACATAGCGCGCGAACGGAAGCGCGGATTGCCGTTGTCTGAGGTCAGCCGGCGAGCAGCCGATGCCCATGTCGTAAAGCTTCACCGGCTGGGACGCGGCGCTCTGCGCGTCATCGATAAGTTGCCGGACAACATTATCGTGGTCGCTCTCATCGCCCGGCTCTTCCCGCGCGCGCGCATCGTGTATTGCAGCCGTGATCCGCGTGATATCTCGCTCTCCTGCTACTTTCAAATGTTCATCGAAGGCGCCCAGCATTTTTCTTACGATCTCGCAGATTGCGGCAAGCGCTGTCGCCAGATCGAGCGGCTGGCCGCGCACTGGCTGAAATTGCTGCCGCACCACATGATCGAGGTGAGCTACGAAAAGCTGGTCGCCGATCTCGAGGGCGAAGGCCGGCGGCTAATCGATTTTCTCGGTCTCTCATGGGAGCCGTCATGCCTCGAATTTCATCGCACCGAGCGAACCGTGGCGACGATCAGTCATTGGCAAGTTCGCCAGCCGCTTTATAGCAGCTCGATTGGGCGGTGGCGGCGTTATGAAAAGCATCTCGGGCCGCTGTTCGCGGCGCTCGACAATCGCGGCGAAACGACGATTTCTGAAACTGCCGGGAGTTTGAGCGCATGATTTCGACAGAAGCTCGTGACGATGTCCCGGTTGATCGCGTATTTCAGGATGCCATCGCTGCATATAGCGCCGGGAAGCTGGACGATGCTGAGGCGCGCTGCCGGGATCTTCTCAAACGGCAGCCAAATCATATTGGCGGCCTGCAGGTGCTTGCGGCCATCGCGGGCCGCGCGGGGGCGGCGCGCCGCGGCATCGAGCTGGTGCAGAACGCCATTGCAATTGAACCGAAAAACCCAAACGCGCACATCCAGCTCGCGAAGCTGCTGCGGCAGGAACGCCGCACTGGCGAAGCGATCGCTGCTCTCAAGACGGCCATCGAATTGGAGCCGGACAGCGCCGCCGCCTATAACGACCTGGGCTTGATTTATCTTGAGAGCGACGCCGCCGAAGCACTGAATTGTTTTGGCCGTGCAATCGAGCTCGGGCCCGATCTGGTAATTGCTTATTACAATACGGGGCTCGCACTGGAGCGGCAGGGACGCGTCGCCGAAGCGATGGCAGCTTTCCGCCGACTTCTGGAGGTTGATTCCGGCTTCGCGGAAGCACACGCAAAGCTCGGCAATCTTCTGCTGATGACCGACCATGATCCTGAAGGTCTCAAACATCTCCGCTGCTGCGTCGCAGCAAAGCCCGATTCGAGCCTTGCATTTATGTGCGAGGCAAAGATTCTCGTCGAAGAGGGCAACGCAGCCGCAGCCGAACCGGCGATTCGCCGTGCAATCGAACTTGATCGCCAGAACCCCGATGCGCAGGCACTGCTGGGCTCGATTTTAATGGAGTTGGGGCGGTTTGAGGATGCAGCAGCGGCCTCCGATCTGGCTGTCGCGCTCAATCGGAGGCAGCTGGCCGCGTACCATGCATTAACTCACGTCAAGAAAATGACCGAAGCGGATCGTCCGCTGGTCAATCAGATGGAATGGATGCTGAAAGAATATAAGTTGGCGGCTGAGGGACGGATACCGATCCATTTTGCGCTTGGGAAGGCGTACGATGACCTGGGCGAGTATGGGAATGCTATTGCACATTTCGACGAAGCGAACGCATTAAAACGCCAAAGCGTATCTTGTCGCCATTCAGGATACGACGTCATCACCGACCGCCAGATCGAGAAGTTCAGTGCGGATTTCTTCTCGCGCAACGCGGGCGCCGGATCCGATTGGGATGGAGCGGTTCTTGTCGTCGGGATGCCGCGTTCGGGGACCACGCTGGTTGAGCAGATCCTTTCCAGCCACCCGCACATTGCCGCTGCCGGAGAGCTTGCCTTCTGGCGCGATCACGTATCGACCGCGCGTTTCGATGAAAATGGCCGCATTGATCCGGCCTGGATCAGTGCAACTGCCCGTCAGTATCAGGCGTTACTCTCGGGCATCTCGCCCACAGCGCGGCGTGTCACCGACAAGATGCCGCAAAACTTCAATCTGATAGCGCTCATTCATGCGGTTCTTCCGCGCGCGCGGATTATTCATTGCCGCCGGCACCCCGTGGATACTTGTCTGTCGAACTATTTCCAGAATTTCAGCCGGAGGATCGATTTTGCCTACGACCGCAGCGATCTGCTCGCATTCTATCGGCAGTATGAGCGGCTAATGGCGCATTGGCGCAGCGTGCTGCCGACCGATATTTTCATGGAAGTGCAATATGAGGACCTGGTTGTCAATCCGGAACCCGTGACACGCAAGATGATCGAATTCTGCGGCCTCGATTGGGACGACGCCTGTCTGCATTCGGAACGCAACAAGCGCGCGGTGCGGACCGCCAGTGTGTGGCAGGCGCGCCAGCCGGTTTATCGCACATCAGTTGCGCGCTGGCGCAACTACGAACCCTGGCTGGGTCCGCTGCGTGAGCTGCTGCCGGATACGGACCGGACGAAAAGCACGACGATCGATTGACCGAAAGGCTGGGGGGCCAGACATGGCAAATTCAGAACTTCTCACCGGATTCGTGGTGGCACTACTTTCGACTTCTGCCGTCACATCTGCCGCGAAGGCGGAGACATTTACCCTCGCCGAGGCGCTCAGCCTCGCCTATGAGAGCAATCCGCAACTGGAGGCGCAGCGCGCGGCATTGCGCGCGAGCGATGAGGAAGTCGCCAAGGCACTCGCCGGTTGGCGACCGAGTGTGACGGCCGAAGGCAGTTATGGATACGAAAGGGGGGAGTACTTCGTCATCCCCGGACCGCAGTCCGGAACCACGCCGCGGGAAGGGACTGTCACCGTCAGTCAGCCGCTGTTTCGCGGCGACACCATCGCGAACATCCGGAAGGCCAAGGCATTGGTCGAATCCGGCCGCGAGCAGTTGGCGGCGACTGAAGTTTCGGTCCTGTTGAATGCGGCAACGGCATATCTGGATGTCGTGCGCTACCAGGACGAGGTCAAAATCGAACAGGATAATGTGCAGGCGTTGCAGAATCTGCGCGACGTCGTTTCGACACGAGTCATGTTGGGCGACCTCAGCCGGACCGATCTGGCCCAGAGCGAAGGCCGGCTGCAAAGCGCGATGGAGCAGGTGCAACTGGCGCAAAGCCAGTTGGCCGGTGCCCGCGCGACATTCGAACAATATGTCGGCAGACCCGCGGAATCACTGGAAGCCCAAACCATCTTTCCGGTGGTGCCCGAAAGTTATGATGCCGCGATCAGCATTGCCGTTCAGAATAATCCGTCACTGCTCTACGCGCGCGCTCAGGAAGTCGCGGCGGGCTACGCCGTGGACGCTGCCTTCGGTGCGCTGTTTCCGACGCTGTCGCTGCAGGGGCAGTATCAGCGTTCGGCCGATCTGGTCGCCAGGGGGATCAAGATCAATTCCGTGTCCGTCACTGCGCAGCTCACCATTCCGCTCTATCAGGGCGGTGCGGAATATGCCGGTATTCGGGAATCGAAGGAGCAGCGCAATCAGGCCGGCTACAACGTCGCTGACGCCGAACGCCAGGTACGCCAGCAGGTGCAGACGGCCGATGAGTCGATGCGCAATGCTCAGGCCGCGATGCGCATCGACGAGAATCAGGTTGCGGCGACGCAGATCGCCTTTGAGGGCGCCGAGCAGGAAACGGTGGCTGGCACGCGAACCACACTCGATGTTCTGATTGCCGAACAGGATCTCGTGAGCGCCCGCGTGTCACTCGTGACCGCACGCCGAAACGCCTATGTCGGGGCGTACCAGCTTCTGTCGGGCACCGGCGGGCTCACCGCCAAGGCGCTCAACCTGCCGGTCAAACTGTATGATCCGCAAGTGCATTATGACCAGGACGCGACGCGCTGGTTCGGCTTCGGCAACTGACCCCCGCCGGAATTTTCCCGGCGATTCGGTTCATTGCTTCTGACTGGGCAGATGACGCGTCACGGCGCAGCAACCCCGGCTTTGCGCAACTCGGCCGTGAGCCGCCCCGCCAGCCAGGCGAACGTCATATGCAGATCGGCCGCGAATGACCAAAGCGGATAACGCAAGGTCAGCGGCCGGTTTTTCTCAATGAGATAGTGGGTCGTGAATGCCGGTCCATAACCGGCCGCAATTGCCAAAACCACGAGCCAGCCATTGAACAGCACCAGACTCGCAATCAGCAGCGCGATGGCAACGAGTGTTCCCCCGATATGGACATACCGCGTCGAGGGAGTCGCATGCTCCTGCAGATAATGCGGCCAGAATGTCCGATAGCTGTCGATCACCCGCGGTTTCGCATTTGCCATCGAGCCGCCTTTCAAAGGCTACGGCCATATTGTAGAGCGGAATCGTCCATCATGCTAATATTCGGCACGGCGGACGCTGCACGATCGGTTGCAACGGGATGGAGAGCGCAATGCGGATAAGTATCTGGGCAAGTTTGGCAACAGCGCTTGCGCTCGCGGCAACGCCCGCCGATGCCGCCTGGCATGGCTATTTCAACAAGCAAGGCGTTGCATTTTCCTTCGCAGCGCCCGGCGAGTTGAAAGGCGAAAAATCCACCTATCACAGTGCAATCGCGGGCGAGCGCAACTCAGTCGTATTCACCTCGGTCGAAGATAATGTGGAGTTCAAAATCACGATCGTCGATTTTCCCGGACGCGCAAGCGACGAAGCCGCCCTCCTCAAGGAGGCCTCGGCCACGTATCAGAATCAGGCGAAAGTGCTCCTGGACGAGGAGGATGCGCGAATCGAATCCACTTACGGCCGCAAAGTGACGGTCGACCTGCCCAATAATGGCGGGCGTTCCATGAGCGCGATCTATTTCAAGGATAATCACCTGATCCAACTGCAGGCGACTGTGCTTCCGGGCGGCGACAGTGACTCGGCCTATATGGGACGATTTGTCGATTCGCTGTCGTTTTACGAAAGTTACATCGCCGACGGTGCGACCGAACTAAAGCTGCCGAATTAGGCTGCGCTCCGTGATTAGCCCACTTTTCGGATGTGCGGCGACTTGTAATTTCCCGCCGGCATGCGGAAAGCAACATTGAAGCGGTTCCAGCCGTTGATGGCGACAATTGCCAGCGTCAGTTGGGCCAATTCGGTTTCGCTGAATTCCTTGAGCGCCAGCTCGTAGATTTCATCTGGAACTTCACGGTCCTTGAGTTCGGTGACAGCTTCAGCCCATGCCAGCGCGGCACGCTCGCGGCTGTTGTAGATGTTGGGGGCGTCGCGCCAGGCACTGATCATGTAGATGCGTTGTTCGGTTTCGTCGAGGGCGCGTAAATCCTTGGAATGCATGTCGAGACAGAATGCGCAGCCATTGATTTGCGATACGCGGTAGACGACGAGATTGACGAGTTGTCGTGGCAAGCGGGTTTTTTCGACTGCCTGGCTCAGCGCGAGCATTGCCTGCACGGCTTCCGGATAGACCTGGTCATATCTGAGGCGCGTCTGCATTGAGTCCTCCTGTTAGATTGCTCCTCGCTCCGTCAGAACGCCGGCACCCATCGATCGCCTCGGTAATACGCCTGCCGCATCATATTGTCAGCAAATGAAAACACTCGCCTTCTCGCTTTCACCGGCGCCGCCATTTCGGTTGGATTTGACGGCGCTCGCGCTGCAGCGCAGGCCGATAAACAAAATCGACACCTGGAACGGCGAGACCTACTCCAGGGTGCTTGTGTTCGGCAAGGTTCCGTTGCTGGTCCAGGTCACCCAGACAGGTACAGAGCGCTCGCCGCGCCTCCACATCCGGGCGCAGACAAAACACCTGCCGCGCAATGCGAGAATTTGCATCACGGGCTCGCTGCAAAAATTGCTGGGACTGCGCGCCGATATGAAACAATTTTACCGGTTCGCCCGAAGCGATCGGCGCCTCAGCGAACTGGCCGAACGCTTTGCAGGGCTGCGGCCGCCGCGATTTCCATTCGTATTCGAGGCGATGGTCAACGGCATTGCCTGTCAGCAACTCAGTTTGCATGTCGGCCTCACATTGCTGAACCGCTTGACGGTGCGAGCGGGACTCGCAGTCGAGCTTCCGGCCGAGACGCTCCATGCGTTTCCAGGACCCGAGGACATTTCCAAACTTCGCATGCAGACGCTGCGCCGGCTCGGCTTCA
>JAGWSK010000565.1 GCA_028869355.1 Alphaproteobacteria bacterium
TCGACGTGCGCAAGGATGTTTTTTATTGCGACGCCAAGGGAAGCATGCGCCGGCGCGCGGCGCGCACGGTTCTCGACGGCCTGTTCCGGCATCTCGTCACGCGGCTCGCGCCGTTATTGTGCTTCACCATGGAAGAGGCCTGGACCACCCGGTTCGGCGACGACTCCAGCGTGCATCTGGAGCTGTTTCCGCATGTGCCGGAAGAATGGCGCAACGAGAATCTGGTCACGTCCTGGGCGCGCATTCGCACCCTCAGGCGCGTGGTTACGGGTGCGCTGGAGCTCGCCCGCAAGGATCATGTCATCGGCGCCAGCCTCGAAGCAGCTCCCGTGCTGTATGTCGAAGACGAGCGGGATGTGGCGTTGATCGATGATCATGATTTCGCAGAAATCGCCATCACGTCGGCCGCAAAAATCGTGAAGGGGCGGGCGCCCGAAGGCGCATTTGCGCTGTCCGAAGTTCCCGGCGCGGCCGTCGTGTTTGATCGCGCCACCGGCGGAAAATGTGCACGCTGCTGGATGATTCTTCCGGAGGTCGGTCATCAACCCGAATGCGATGATCTGTGCCGGCGCTGTGCCGATGCGGTGAAATCCGCCGCTTAATCAGGATTTCAGCTCGTCGCGCGAATGTGCGGCAACGTTTGTGCCATCGGGGGGCGGTGAAGGAACTGCGCTATCGCCGCCCCGTTCCCCCTTCGTAACCTTTCGAGAGCCACGCAAATGATCGGCAAGTCCTTGTTGGGCGCGGCCTGCGCCGCGGTGATCATGGCAGCTTCGAGCATGTCGCCGGTGCATGCCGCGACACCCCGCGAATTCCTGCAAAACGCAATCCGCGGCGATACTTCCGAAATCATGCTTGGCCGCATGGCTGCAAGGCGCGGGGACAGCCCGAGAGTTCGCGACTTGGGGCGGGTTCTGGTTGCCGACCACGGCATCGCCAGGGAGCAGGCTTCAGCTCTGGCGCGCAGAATGGGCGTGAGTGTTCCGGATATGCCGACCCGGGTTGCCATCAGGGAGCGTATCCGGTTGACGCCTTTAAGCAGCGAGACGTTCGACCGCGAATTCACGCGCTTCATGATCGGGGATCATCGTCAGGATGTCTCCGAGTTCCGCCAGCAAATTGCCATGAACAGTGGACCCGTGAGCCGCCTGGCGCGTATGCAACTTCCCGTCATTCAAAAGCATCTCGACATGGCTATGGGCGCTTTGCGTGAGCCCAGAGTCGCAGAGGCGCAGACGCGATAGCCGCGACCGCCTCTGATCCGCAACTCCCGCGCACCCCATGGTCGCGGGAGTTGCGTGCTCTAGGCGTTCGGGCGATTTGGCGTGACGAATTACCCGTTGACGCGTTTCCCCCGCGACATGCGGCTGCAAACTGAAGCGACACTGCGCACGGCGGCGATCTGGATTGGCGTCGCCTGCGCCGCTTTTCTCGCCTGGCAGTTGCGGCCGGCAATCCTCATGGCATTCGGCGCCATCCTGCTGGCAATGGTTTTCGACCTCCTGACCCAGGCCGTCTGCCGCGTCTTTCATCTTCCACGCGGGTGGGCCTTTGCGATTGCGACAGGCGTCATCATTGCCGTGATCGTACTTTGCCTTTGGTTGTTCGGGATGAATCTGGTTCAGCAGTTCGGGCAGGTAATGCAGCGTATCAGCGCGGGCGAGGCGTCATTCAAGGCCATGCTCCAGCGCATGGGATTCGGAACCTCGCTGCTCGACAGCGGCAATTCGCTTATCGGGAGCATGGTGGGAAGCGTTTTGTCCACGGGTACCGGATTGATCGAAGGCGCCATCATCATGTTGATCGCTTCGATCTACCTCGCAGCGGCACCGCGGGCGCACCGCGAGGGCGCCGCGGATTTTTTCCCGCCCGATTCCAGAAAGTGGTTCCTGCGCAGTCTCGAAGCCGTCGGAATAATGCTCAAAGAGTGGATTCTCGGGCAACTGGTTCTGATGGTAACCGTCGGCGTTCTTTCAACCATCGCAGTAGCTGCCATTGGATTGCCGAACCCGATACCTCTGGGGTTGGTTGCGGGTTTGACCGAAGCCATCCCTTACCTCGGTCCATGGATCGGCGCGGTTCCCGCACTGCTCGTGGCGCTGACGGTTTCGAATGGATTTGGACCCGTCATATTGACGGCGATTGCCTATCTTGGAGTCCATCTGATCGAGGGCTATGTCGTTGGCCCCCTGATTCAGCGTTGGTTTGTCGGGATCCCCCCGGCAATCATGTTGCTCGGAATCTTTGTCAGCCAGCTGATTTTCGGTTTTCCAGGGGTGATTTTTGGCGGCCCCATGGCAGTCGCCATATTCGCCACGGTCAAGATTGTTTACCTTAAGCAGCCGATTGAGGCCGGTGAACAGACCCTCCGCGTGTAGTCCCCAACCTTTCCGCCAGATATAAAGCCGGGATGGAGA
>JAGWSK010000566.1 GCA_028869355.1 Alphaproteobacteria bacterium
CCTGCCGGCCGTTATCCAACAGAAAACAGTTTCCGCTCCGCTTCCTGGTATTTGACCGGCGCCGCAATCCCAAGCGACTTGCGGATGTCCGACAGGGCTGTGTGAGAAGCGTTTCCCAATCTTGCTCTGCCAACCAGGCCGCCTTCCTGCCATGGCGCCAGGCCTCGCGAACAGCGGCCCGGGCAATTTTGGGCAATTGCCGCCATGCCATGACGACGAGCATCAACGTCCCGAGATTGCTGTTTGCCGGTACATGAATGTATGCCTTTGCATTAAAAATTGTTAACGTGGCATATGCAGGGGGTGGGGGAATTCGGGACGTGATGTCCCGCAAGGCAGGAAAGGGGGAATTCATGCCAAGCTGTTTTCGTCATCAGTCTGCCCGGGCCGCGCGCTTTGGCGTGCTTTTGAGCTCAGCCTCTTTGCTCGCTACGGGCGCAGCATGGCCCGCCTTTGCGCAAGCGGCGCCGGATCAAACGGCGCAAGCCGCACAGCAAACCGTGCCCGAGCAGGTGCTGGTCACCGGATCACTGATTCATGGCGCCGCCGCGGTTGGCGTTCCCGTCACGAATTTGGGTGTGCAGGATTTCAAGCAGACCGGCGCACTGACGACGGCCGATCTGTTCAAGTCGGTTCCTGCGGCGCAGGTGCCGGCCTTTGTCAGTTCGACCGACGCCGGCTCACAGATCGAACGCGGGCAAAACGTCAATCTGCGCGGCCTGTCGACAAAAGGCGCACGCACATTGCTGCTGGTCGATGGCTATCGTTTTCCACCGCAGGGCGACGGCGGATGTATCATCGATCCTTCCATCATTCCCGAGCTTGCGATCGACCGGGTGGACGTGCTCGCGGACGGGGCATCCGCAACTTACGGATCGGATGCGATCGCAGGCGTGATCAACGTGATCTTGCGCCGCGGCTATGAGGGCGCAGTCACCGAGGGGAGCTTCGGCACCTCACCCGGTTACGGCCATGATTATTACCGCGGCAGCCTGCTCTACGGCACAAAATGGAATAGCGGCGATATCACGGTCACCTACGAATACTACACGCAGCAGCACGTGGACGGCACGAAGCGCTCCTATTACACCATGGACTTCAGTCCGTGGGGCCTCGACAACCGCACGTCGATCGCAAATTCACGGCCGGGCACGATTTCGCTCGGTTCGCCCGCGTTGCCGGCGAACAATCCAAATACCGTCAATTACACGATCACGGGGCTGCCGCTGGTTCAGGGAACGCCAGGCACCTTCTCGGCGTCGTCGGGTTTTTCCTGCGCCAACTGCTATGCCATTCCAAAAGGTCAAAACGGCACCGGTCTGACCTGGGCGCAAATTGTTGCCAATACGGGCACTGTTCCCGCTGCGCAAAACCAGATCAATCCGTTCAGCAACGGATGGGAGCAGCCGGACCAGGCGCGCAGCGGCGCCGTCGCAACCTTCGATCAGAACATCGTCCCTGGTGTGCAGTTTTTTGGCGACGGCTTTTACTCCAATCGCCGCTTCACGATTCTGAACGCCACGGGACCAAACTCGCCGGCGCCGGCGCAGAACAACGCCCTGGTCGCCGTCGCGGTACCCACGGTGAATCCGTTCTATCCAGCCGGCGCGCCCAACAATGTACGCGTCAGCTATGACTTCGGACTCGAGGTGCCGGTGCATGTCTCCGGCGGTGAGCTCGCGCAGCGCTTCGATGGCGGTTTGAATATCCAGTTGCCATTCAATTGGAACGGCAAACTCTATGGCGTCGTCACCGACGACAAGGAATCCGCAATCCAGACCGGCCTGGTCAATCCGGGGCAGGTGAGTGCCGCACTGGGGTGGACGGTTCCGGCAGGCGCGGTACTCACAAGTTTCGCCAAACCTGCGAACGTGCCCTATCTCAACCTGTTCTGCGATCCGACCCAATTCACCTGCAACAGTCCGGCGACAATCGGATACATCACGGGTTTCCGCAATTATCGCGAGGAAATGCTGATCCACGAATACGGCGCCACCGCGGACGGCTCAGTCCTCCCGCTTCCCGGCGGCGACCTGAAAATGGCGATCGGCGGCGTATACGATCACTACGCCTATTTCGATGAAGACGACGAGAACTACAACAACCCGGGCACCGCACAGGTTTCGGACGTCACGGAATATCGCCATCGCACCGTCTGGGCCGGCTTCGCGCAGCTGAACGTCCCGATCATTGGCGACGCCAACAGGTTGCCCTTCGTGCAACGGCTCGAGACCGAGGGGTCCATCCGCTACGACCACTACAGTGATTTCGGCGGCACCACCAATCCAAAGGTCTCGATTGACTGGCTGACCTTTGATGGCCTGAAGCTGACCGGCGCCTGGGGCACTTCGTTCCGCGCACCGTCATTTCAGGAGGCGGGCAGCATTTCGGGGGCCACCATTCAGGGCCTGAACCAGCCGGCCGGCGCTGGTGGCAACAACTACGGCACCTGTCTGAAAACGGGGGTTCCGGCAGTACCCGGGTCGGCGGCGGCGCTGCTCAATCCCACCTGCAGTGCAGGGCAGCAATTCCTCGGCGGAATTATCGTGCGTAACGGCGCGGGGCTCGCAACCGCATATCGCGGCCCGAATTTCGTGCTTGGTCCGGAAAAGGCGCAGAACGTCAGCGCCGGTTTCGATTTTGCGCCCGATGACTCGTTCCTGCGGGGCCTCGACATCCAGGCGACCTATTATTTTGTCCGTATAAGGAACAAGCTTCAGATCTGCGATGTACTGACGAGCCGGCTGGACGATCCGCTGTATGCGGCGTGCTACATCACCCCGGCGAACAATCCCAATTTCCAGAACGAGGTTATCGCCCTGCTCGGGAATGTGCGCTCGCAACTGCCGGCAACGCAGGCGGTGACGAATATCGGCTTCATCGCGGACGGGGCGACGCGAAATATCGGCTGGCAATCCACCAATGGCGTCGATTTCAGCGCAAGCTACGATTACGACGCGGGCGATTGGGGGGCGTGGAACACCGGCGTTGTCGGAAATTACGTCATCGACAACAAGAGCGTCACGGTTCCGGGACAAGCCCCGGTCAGTATCTACAGCTCGGTCATCAACGGGACGCGGGACAGCGGCGGACGGCTGCGATATCGCGCGCGCCTCGGCTGGGCGGGCGGTCCCGATGGCGCTTTCTCCGCCACGTTGTTCATGAACCACATACCGAGTTTTGGCCCCAACAATCCCACTGCCAATGGCAGCGCGGTTGCACCACTCTGCTTCCTGAGCGGGAACACACCGTGTAATGCCGGGGGTGCGCCGCAATTTGCGATGTACACAACACAGGTGGGTGTGCTGACGAACGAAGTTCCGTCAATGTACACTTTCGATCTGTCGCTCGGGTACAACACAGGCGACCGCCCGGCGAACACCTATCTGAGGAATATCGGGCTGACACTGACGGTCAACAATCTGCTCGACCGCCATCCGGCATTCCAATACGCCGTCGCGACCAGCAGCAACACGCCGCACGCGTTCTACAACCAGCTCAGCGCAGATCAGAGATTTTTCACCTTCACCATCACCAAGGCCTGGTAATCGAGCGCGCGGATCCCGTCCTGGCCGGAACGCGGGCGCGAAAGAAGCCGCGAAGCGGGCAGCATTTGAACGCTGGTTCAGAAAATTGCTCGATATGTATCTCAAGGTCAAAGCAACCGCGCCGAAGTAATCGGATATACTGCTCCTGTCCGTACACCCCATCTGCGTGGAGCAAGCCATGATGCGCTGGTTGGTTTTCGCCTCTCTCCTGTTTGCAGCGTCGAGCACGCTCGCGGCCGAAATCCCGGGCGGCGATCCGGAATTGCGCCAGCCTGCATCGCGGGAATGGCTGCATGTGGGTGGCGACTGGAGCAATTCGCGTTATTCGACGCTGACGCAAATCACGCGGGACAATGTGAAGACGCTGAAAGGCGCGTGGGTGACGCATCTCGGCTCGGGACTTGGCGCCAAATATTCGCTCGAAACCACCCCGATCGTGAAAGATGGCGTCATGTATGTGACCACCGGCAATGACGATGTGTTTGCGCTCGACGCCAAAACCGGCGCGCTGATCTGGCAGCACAAGTCAGGCATCGACCAGAATATCAGCACGGTTTGTTGCGGTTGGGACAATCGCGGCGTCGCCGTCGGCGACGGCAAAGTGTTTCTCGGTCAGCTCGACGGCCGCTTCGTCGCGCTGGACGGCAAAACCGGCAAGCTTGTGTGGCAGACGCAAATCGAAAAATGGCAGGACGGCTATACGATCACCAGCGCGCCGACGTATTACCGCGGGGCCGTCTACACCGGCATTTCCGGCGGCGACCGCTCGGCGCGTGGCAAATTGACGGCGCTGGACGCAAAAACCGGAAAAGAGCTTTGGCATTTCTGGACCGCCGCAGGCCCGGGCGAGCGCGGTGGCGACACCTGGCCCTCGCCAAACAATCCCGATCCGGAGACGGCCCACGCTTATCAGCATGGTGGCGCGAATGTATGGCAGGCGCCGGCGATCGATCCCGATCTGGGGCTGATTTATTTCAGCACCGGCCAGCCCGGGCCGGAGGCTGTGGGGCTTGGGTCAAAGCGGCCGGGGGATAATCTCTACAGCTCCTCGATCGTCGCTCTGCATCTCGACGGCAGCTACGCCTGGCATTTTCAGGTGGTGCATCACGACCTGTGGGATTTCGATTGCCCCAGTCCGGTTGTGTTGTTCGATCAGGTCTATGGAGGCGTGCTGCGCAAGGGCATTGCGGAAGCATGCAAGACCGGGTGGATCTACATACTGGATCGCACGAACGGCAAGCCGTTGACCGGCATCGATGAGAAGCCGGTGGAACAGGACCGCCG
>JAGWSK010000567.1 GCA_028869355.1 Alphaproteobacteria bacterium
AAATTCCGTTCCGCCGCAACGATGGTGACGCGTCCGCCGCGATTGGGCACGTCGTGCCACATCAAATGACTCGCCTTCGACATATCGACCTGCTTCACGACCTGGAATGTCGCCATGTACTCGACCGTGCCGCGCGCATTCTTCGGCGCGAGCTGAATGTCGGTGATGATCGCGTTGTGCGGGTCTTTGGGATCAAGCTCGCCATAAGCGCGGCCGGTCAGAATCTCATACTGGCCGGCCGATCCGTACATGGCGCCGTTGAACGCGGGCGAGACCGTCTTCTCGATCACGATGCGGGTGACGCGCGCCTGCGCATCGGTCGCCGCTGCGATAGCGAGTGCCGAACCGGCGAGCAGAATGGAGCGAAAGCGGAGTCTGGACATCGTGGTTCACCTTCCATCGAACAGGCGGAGATTGATTGATTTGCCGATTTCGAAATAACCGATCGGTGAAGGATGCACGCCGTCGCCGCAGTTATATTCCGGCGCGAACAGATCGGGATTCGCCCGGCTGCGGACAATCTGGTCGAAATCGAGCACCGCGTCGAAACCCGCCTCTTTCCGGATCCACGCATTCACCTGGTTGCGGACTTTGGTTTTGGCATCGTTCCAGCCCGCGCCGCCAACACCCTGATTCGTATTGTGCCGCGGCACGATCGTAACGCCGATCACCTTGATGCCCTTCGCGCGTGCGCGTGTCAGGATGTCCTTCAGCCCGCCGATCACCTGATCGGCAGTCGCGCCGCGGGCAATATCGTTGGTGCCCAGGAAGACGATGAGATGGGACACGCCCGCGTGCGAGAGCACGTCGCGGTCAAAGCGGTCCACGCCTGCCGGCGAATTCACCGGCGGATTGAATGTCGGGGCATTCACCGCGGTGTTGCCGCCGATACCCTCATTGATCACCGCGTGGCGCACGGGATTTTCCAGCGCAAAGCGTTCGGCCAGCACATCTTCCCAGCGATCATGCGCATTCAGTGTCGAACACGTACCGTCGGTGATGGAATCGCCGAGTGCGACAATGGCGGTCGCAGGCGCCGGGTCTTGCACGTCAATCGACTTCAGCCATGGCATGGCGACCATGTTCTTCGTGAACACTTTGCCATCGACAGACGCCGTCTGATCGCCGGAGCCGTCATCGGTGGAATAAGACGTGACCTGCGCGTTGTTGTGCTGGCTCGCCTGCGCGCTGCCGTCAACCGCGAAGCTCACCGCCAAATCCTGCTGCGCTTCGACATGAAGTGCGACGGGATCGCTTTCCACCGAAGCACCCATCGCAATCGTCACCATGGGCCGGCCGCCGAAGCTAACCGGGCGCAGCAACTCGCCTGCCACTTCCGCCCCGCGCACGCGCGGCGCGACCGTGACGTGTGAAAAGGTGACCGGCGTTTTGCCGAACGTGTTGTCCAGCCGGATGCGCACCGCATCCCCGGGCAGAGTCACGCGCGCGATCAGGCGCAGCGTGGCGTTGTTCACCGCCGCCTGCGCTGCTCCCTGCTGCGATGTGGACCAGGCGGTTACCCACGCGCCCGCATTGTTCTGCGCCAGCGCATCCCCCGCGCCGACGCAGCACAGCACTGCCAGCACCGCAGCGCGAACAGCCTTCCGGTCCATCGAGCCCTCCCGCCCTGTAAACCCAGCGACGTACAAATTATCGGATGAGCGCATCCCGTTCCAGCACAACCGCGCTCAGTTTTTGTGGGATTTCAGATCGGCATAGACTTCTTCGACATACTGATAGGGGCGGATCGGCCCATTTCCCCAGCGTGGATCGAAATCGGCACCCGGTTTTGCGGCGACAACCTGCTCCACAGTCATGCCGGCCTGCATCATCCGGGCGATGCGATTGCGCAGTGCGATCATCACATTCAAATATTCCTCGAGATCCTTTTTGCCGGCGACGCGCCCGCGCCCGGGCACCACCCTCGCTTTGTCATCCAGCATCGGCAACAATGCGCGATAGGCAGCAATCATTCCGTCGATACTGCCGCCACGTGGATCGATCCGTGTGTAATCGCCGGAATTGAACAGGTCGGCCGCAAACAGCACGTCGGCCTTGCGGAAAAGGACAATCGCATCGCCATCGGTATGCGCATTCGGCACATGCGTGACG
>JAGWSK010000568.1 GCA_028869355.1 Alphaproteobacteria bacterium
GTGCAGAGTGACCAGCCTTCCTCTTTCAATTCCGGCCGGAATTCATTGCGCCACCGGATGCTCAAACGTTTGTTCGGCATAAACTCTGTAATCTTTCCGGTATCTGCGATGCGGCCGTCCGAAAACATGAGCTTCCACGGGCCGCCCTCTTTCCATTCGGCTTCCGGCCGGATTCCCATCCAGTACTGGTGCACGAAGTCCGGGCTGGTGAGAGCAGCCCACAACTTCTCGGGAGTTGTCCGGATGTAAATCGCGTAGACAAAACTGCTCTTTCCATCAGCCATGGTCTTTTCCTTCCAGTTTTCTCTTGAGTTCGGAAATGGCGTCCAGCCGCGGCCGTTCGAATTTGCTGATCCAACGCTCCGCGATGTTGTGGATCGGAACGGGATTGAGGAAATGCAGCTTTTCACGCCCGCGCCACTGGGTGACCACAAGGTTTGCCTGTTCGAGAATGGCGACGTGTTTGGTCACCGCCTGTCGTGTCATGTCATAGCCCTCGCACAGCTCATTTAGAGTCTGCCCATTCCTGGCATGGAGACGGTCCAGCAATTGCCGCCTGACGGGATCCGCCAGCGCCCGGAACACCGCATCCATGCTCATGGAGATAATATGCAACCATTTGGTTGCCTATTCAAGAGCTATCTTCAGTGCCCGGGCATAGCCCGGGAATCCGGCTGGTTTTCGGCCGCGACAGCCGGCCCGGGAATAAAATGCCGACAGTCGCAGTATAACAGTTGTCCGGTCGAGGGTGGCGATAACCGATTCCATGGATGAGAAGCGCCGTAAATTTGAGATGCAGGCGCTGCCGCATCTGGATGCCGCGTATAATTTCGCGCGCTGGCTGACGCGTTCGCCGGTGGAAGCGGAAGACATTGTACAGGAAGCGATGCTCCGGGCGTTTCGCAGCTTCGATGGTTTTCGTGGAACGGATGTCAAACCGTGGCTGCTGACCATCGTTCGCAATTGCTTCATCACGTCGCACGACAGAAAGCCGGACTTGCCGGTTTCGGAAGCGGATGGAGCCGATCCCGCGTTCACCGACGCGGCTCCCGATCCCGAGGCGGTCGCGATCAGCGCCGATCACGTGCGGAAGCTGAATCTGCTGGTCGCCACGATACCGGGAGAATTCCGGGAGGTTCTGATTCTGCGTGAAATGGAAGACCTTTCGTACCGCGACATCGCCCGTATCACCGGAACGCCGATCGGAACGGTGATGTCGCGGTTGGCACGCGCACGCGCAATGCTGAAAGAGGCCTGGTTGGATCGAGTGGAAGGAGCACGCAATGCTGTGCAATGAGGCGCAACGCGTGCAGGCTTATTTCGACGGAGAGCTGGAATCCGGCGAATCGGTCGTGATTGAGCAGCATCTGGTGCATTGCGGCGCGTGCGCTGCACTGATCCGCGATCTGCAGTCGACGCGCGATGCACTCCGGGAACAGGTGTCGTATTACGCCGCGAGTGATCGCCTTCGCGGCCGCGTCATGCAATCCATCGGCGGAGAGTCTGCGCCTCAGCCGAAGCGCCGGCTACTGAGCGACAGACATTTCTGGTGGGGCATAGGTGCGGGGTTCGCGCCGGCTGCGATCGCAGCGGCGCTCCTGGTCACTGTCAACACCCCGGCATCCACCGATCAAATGGCCGCCGATCTGTTGAATGCACACCTGCGCTCGCTTGTCAGCAATCACCTGATCGATGTCGCGTCGAGTGACCAACACACGGTGAAGCCATGGTTCGCCGGACATGCCGATGTTTCGCCGCCGGCCGTGGATTTTCCCCAGTCGGATTACCGTCTGGTTGGGGGGCGGGTGGATTATGTCAATGGCCATCGTGCTGCCGTCGTCGTTTATCGTCACGGTGCGCATGTCATCAACGTGTTCGCGTGGCCCGGCGATGCCGAGGCGGCGCCGCAACTGACCACGCATAACGGCTATCATATTGCGTGCTGGCGCAGTGGCGACCTCGAATCCTGCGCCGTTTCCGATACCGCCATCGACGAACTCCTCGCGCTGACCCAGCTGCTGAAAAATAGCCAGGGCTGATCGGGAATAAATCGCCGGCTCGCCCGGTCTAATCCTCCGAATCGTTCGGAGAGACAGTGGTGACAGATTCAGCGGAACACACGCGCCGCGGCGCGTTGAAATGCCTGGCTGCCGGCGGCGCGGGCACATTGTTTGCCTTGTCGGGCGGTGTTTTTCAGGCGATTGACCTCGCCCTGGGGGCAACAGCGGCGGCTGTTGCGCCGGGCCAAATGTCGTTTGTGCAGATCAGCGACAGCCATATCGGTTTCAAAGGCGAGGCAAACCGCGATGTCGCTGCAACAGTTGCGCGCTCGATCGACTTGGTCAATGCGCTCCCAACCCGGCCATCGTTGATCATCCATACCGGTGATATCACACATTTATCCAAACCTGCCGAATTCGACATGGCGCAGCAACTGCTCTCGCGCCTGGCGGGAGAACTTCACACCGTTCCCGGCGAGCACGATGTCATCGATGGTCCGGGCAAGGAATATTTCGCGCGATTCGGAAAATCTTCGGATGGCCGCGGCTATTACAGCTTTGACAATGGCGGTGTGCACTTCGTTGCACTCATCAATGTAATGAATTTCAAAGCCAACGGACTGGGCGCGCTTGGCGATGACCAGCTCGCCTGGCTCGAAAACGATCTGAACGCGCGTTCGTCGAGTACGCCCATTGTCGTCTTCGCGCATATGCCATTGTGGTCCGTTTACGAGCCCTGGGGCTGGGGAACGGGCGATGCAGATCGGGCGATGGCCGCGCTGCGCCGATTCGGCTCCGTCACCGTGCTGAACGGACATATCCACCAGATCATGCAGAAGGTCGAAGGTAACATCACCTTCCACACCGCGCGCTCCATGGCTTACCCCCAGCCGCGTGGCGGCGATGGGCCGGGACCGGGCCCGCTGATGGTTTCTCCCGATCTCCTGCCGAAAATGCTCGGGATTACGAGTATCCGGGTCACCGCCACCACGGGCGCTGCTTCGATAAGTGACACTCCTCTGGCCTAAGGGACGCATCCCCCCCGGGCGTCCCGACTGCC
The DNA here is from genome assembly GCA_028869355.1 of Alphaproteobacteria bacterium. GTDB lineage: Bacteria > Pseudomonadota > Alphaproteobacteria > Micropepsales > Micropepsaceae > CAIYRG01. Next base: position 3,061 of record JAGWSK010000568.1, read on the forward strand.
CCGCAACGCCACTCCTCCCAGGCGTTGCGCGGGCGGGCCAGTCGCGCCCGCTTGGGCCTGATCCACCAATCACAAGATTCCAACATTTCAACCGAGGACAGCATGACCTACCGCAGAATCACTTTTGCACTCGCCAGTCTGTTCGTCGCGACTTTGGCAGCCCCGGCTGTATCCGCCGGCACCGACACGGTGACTATCCGGGATTTTGCCTTCTCACCAACCTCACTGACGGTCAATGCGGGGACCGCAGTCACCTGGAAAAATCTCGACGGTGAGCCTCACACCGTTGTCAGCGACCAGGGACTGTTCCGTTCGGAAGCGCTGGATCAGAACGACAGTTACACATTCAAATTCGACAAGCCGGGAACCTACGGGTTCATCTGCTCCATCCATCCCATGATGAAGGGAACAATCATCGTGAAGTGAGCCCATCGCA
>JAGWSK010000569.1 GCA_028869355.1 Alphaproteobacteria bacterium
ACTCATATGCAAGTACCGGCGCGTTCTTCAATCTTTTGACGGCGGCTCAGGCCGGCAACGCATTCCCAAACATCACGTTCGACTCGCACATGCTGCAAGCCGGGCTCCGGTGGCAGGCGGGACGCAGCCTTTCGTACCAGTTGATTTATCGTTTCGCGTATCAGAACACGAATGACTTCCACTACAACAATTTGAGCAGTGTGATCTCGGGCAATACGTATCTGGGCGTAGTGCCGGAGAACTTCACGGTTCAGACCATAGGCATCATGGCGCAATATGTGTTTGGGATCTGACCACTGATCCAGCGCCTGACGCCGCGCCACGTTACAATACTGCCATGTGAAAGCGAAAACTCGGGCAGCAAAGCCGGATCGAGCACCCGCAATTTACCGCCTGCAATGACCAGCGCAATATCGGCAAACGAAGCTTCGAGCAGCGGCCGGCGCAAAATAACGAGATCGGCACGCGCACCCGGCGTCAACGAGGGTTCGGGAATTCCCAATCGGCGCGCTGCGACGGACCCGACCGCAGCAACCAGCCGTTCATCGTCAATACGCCCGCGCGCAAACCGCAATTCGTCCAGTATGTCGCCATCGCCCGTCAGGAGCGAATCCGTGCCAAGGATCACGTCCATTCCGGGCGCAACCAACGCGTCCGGCGCAGTCCTGCCAAACAGAAAATGATTCGATGTCGGACACCAGACGATTGCACATCCCGACGCCCGTAGAGTCCTTATGCCGTCACTGTCCGGACCAACCGCGTGAACGGCGAGGAAACCCGGCTGCAAAGCGCCGCGCGACGCGAGAATGCGGATTTCTTCCGCCGCATCTGCATCAACGCCTTCGGATACATGCAGCGCGAACCGCTCAGAACCGCGCGCGTCCCCGGGTGGATAGGGAAAATCCGGCGTCATGCCCAGGGAATCGGAATTTGGGACCCGGATCACGGTCAGGGGAAAGTCGCGCTCGAACTCCGTTTCCCACGGATCGTGATGCATCACATGGGTCACGCCCGCGAGCAGGTTCTTCCATGCCCCGATTTGCAAAGCCTGCTGACGAGGCAATTTTCGACCCGATTCGATCCGGCTGGCGCAGCTTCGCTGAACTTGCATTGCCCACTGGACGGCATTGGCATAGGGAGGCGATCCCAATCGGCCATAATGGTTTCGATGCAGGTGGTCGTGGCCATTGATCAAACCGGGTCTGACCTCACCACCACGGATTTTGATATGCGCGCTGAACTTTCCCGAGGCTTCGACAACCCGGCCGTGGGAAATTGCGACCGCGGCATTCTCCGCTTCGATCAGGATCGACATCGGTTTTGTTGTTTGAAAAGAAATCCAGCAACGAGCGCGAGACCTTTGTCGCGTTCATACGCGGCTATACGGCCAGCGCGGCGGTACATGCCCTCCACGCCGGGCCCCACCAGACCAGCTCGTGAGGCAACTGTTGTGAAACCTGCGGATTCAGCAGTCTCGATGTAATCG
>JAGWSK010000570.1 GCA_028869355.1 Alphaproteobacteria bacterium
AAGGAAAGTATTCCGGAAGCCGAACACGACATGCGCCGCGCCGAAGCCGAAGTCGACGAGATTTTGGCGGTCCTACAGCAGCGCAAGGAAACCTATCGGCGGCGCCAGCCGACCGTTGTCAACCTGATTGCGGCCACCGAAATATCGCGGTTTCTGATCAATGGTATGGTCGGGCGACTCGATCTGCCGGACGAAATCCGGCAACAGCGGCGCCGTCTGGCGCGGGCTGAAGTCGAGCATTTCGCGCGGATCATCGAACAGGACCCGATCGGCATTCAAATCGGCATCGTCCCCGAAACACTACCGCATACGGGATTCCAGATCTTCCGCCAGCCGGACCGGCAATTGCTGTCGCTAAGCCCGTTCCGCCTCGGTGAAGAGCCCAACATCCGTACCGGTGTTGCAATGATCACGTCCGCGCCGGAGGGATTGGCGCTGCACAAGCGCGCGGCGGAAGGGATGTGGCGCAGGGCGCTGAAGGGACCGACGGCGGCGAATTACCTGCGCAATCTCATAAACCGGCATGGGGAATAGTACCCATTTCGACCGTCAGCTCGTCATATCCCTTGAAACGATAAACCGCGATCGAGACCAGCCAACTGGCCGCAAACAGCACAATGATCAGGTAACCGATCGCGCCAAACTGATTGTTGAGCGCAATCACGTCGTCCCAGAAACTGCCCTTGAGCGATAGCACATCGGCAATCAGACCAAGTGCCTCGACGGAGCCAACCAGCAGCGCCACCATCACGGAGACGGCGGTGAGCGTCAGGTTGTAATAAAGTTTGCGGACCGGCCTTAGGAATGCCCAGCCATAGGCGCGCGTCATCAGCATGGAATCGAGCGTATCGACCAGCGCCATACCAGCAGTGAACAGAGCCGGGAAAACCAGCAGCGTCCAGATCGAAAGACCCTTGGCCGCCTCGGCGGCTGAGATTGCCAGCACCCCAACCTCTGTCGCGGTATCGAATCCCAGCCCGAACAGAATGCCGAGCGGATACATGTGCCAGGGAGAACGGATGAGCCGGAAGAGGGGGCGAAAAATGCGCGCCAGTGGCCCCGTGCCCGACAGCACGTCGAGATTGGCCGGTTCCAGTGGTCCGCCCGCCTTCACCCGCTGAAACGCGCGATACACACCTGCCAGAATGAACAGGTTGGCAATCGCAATCGCGAACAGAAACCCGGCCGACACCGTGATTCCGATCAACCCGCCGGCGGATTTGAGTTCAGGGAAATGCGCACCAAGCATGCCGGCGCCGAGCGCGATACCAGCCGAACCGAGGATCACCACCGTCGAATGACCGAGTGAAAAATACAGTCCCGTGCAATCGGGATTGTTTCCGGTCTGCATCAGTTTTCGCGTGACATTGTCGATGGCTGCGATGTGATCGGCATCGATCGCATGGCGCAACCCGAAACTGTAGGCGAGAAGCGCAGTCCCGAGCAGTACCGGATGAGAATGGAAAGCGGCGATTGCCCAGCTCCACGCCGCGAGGTTCGCCGCCGCCAATGCCGCAAGCACCGCAATCGATCGTGATTTCCGCGATGGCTTTCGGCTCATTGCCTCGTCGCTTCCGTGTTCAATGTTCGGGTGCATCGCCGAATCCGTAACAATCATACGGGTGGCGCCCTGGCAAGCGGGAAAGAGTTCGTCCTTGTCAGCGGCCCCGGCTGGATTGCAAACTCGCTGTCTGAAGTGGCTGGAGACTGTGCCGTGGAAATGCGCCGCGTGGGCAAAAGCGGGCTGATGATTGCTCCCATTGTGTTTGGCGGGAATGTCCTCGGCTGGACCGCAAGTGAAGCCATGAGCCTCAAGATCCTCGACGCATTCGTGGACGGCGGCTTCAATGCCATCGACACCGCCGACACCTATTCGCGCTTTGTGCCCGGCAATCACGGAGGGGAATCCGAAACCATTATCGGCAAGTGGTTGAAGCAGGGCGGCGGCAGGCGCGAGCGCGTGCTGATTTTCACCAAGGTTGGCCATGAAATGGGACCGGGAAAATCCGGACTATCCCGCAAGTACATCATGGCGGAAGTCGAGGATTCGCTGAAGAGGCTGCAGATCGACTGCATCGATCTGTATCAGTCGCATCGCGACGACGTATCGACTCCGATGGAGGAGACACTCGAAGCCTATGCGGATCTGATCCGGCAGGGCAAAGTCCGCGCTATTGGTGCTTCCAATTTCACCGCGGCGCGATTGAAGGAATCATTGGACATTTCGCAGGCCCGCGCCCTGTCGCGGTACGAATGTCTGCAACCGCGGTTCAATCTGTATGACCGCGACGATTACGAAGGCGATCTTGAAGGCCTGTGCCGGCGTGAGAACATCGGCGTGATTCCGTATTATGGTCTCGCCAGCGGATTCCTCACCGGGAAATACCGCTCGCCGGCCGATTTTTCCAAGAGCCCGCGTGGCACCCGAATGTCCGCCTATCTCAATGCCAAAGGACAACGGATTCTCGCGGCGCTGGACGACATTTCCGAAGCTCACAAGGTGAATCCGGCCGCAGTCGCGCTCGCCTGGCTCATCGCGCGCCCCTCCATCACAGCGCCGATCGCCAGCGCCACGGCTGTTGGGCAGATCAGCGATTTTTGCGCTGCTGCAGCGTTGCGCCTGTCGCAGGACGAAATTGCCAAACTGGACTATGCCGGCAAGTGATGCGCGTCAGCAGGAGGACAAGATGAATGCGGTAAATCCGGTGCAGCCTTACGTGACCGGCCTGATGCTGATCGGCGGTGAACTCGTCGAAAGCCGTGACGGTCAGTGGCTGGAAAGCATAAATCCCGCGGATGAATCGGTACTTGGCCGCGTGCCGCTGGGCTCGGCCGCCGATATGGCGGCGGCGGTGGAGGCGGCGGCCGCGGCGCAACCGGCCTGGGCCGCGCTGTCGATGGCGCAGCGCGCGGCTTACATCCACAAGCTCGGGGACGCCATTCTCGCGCGCACCGACGAGATCGCGAAACTGGAGTCACTGGATACCGGCAACACCGTCGGGCCGATGCGCCGCGACGTGAATACCGCCGTCGATCGCATGCGTTTTGCCGCCGGTCTTGCCTATG
>JAGWSK010000571.1 GCA_028869355.1 Alphaproteobacteria bacterium
GCCGAGCACGATATCAGCCCCGCCATTGGAATAGCCGGTGACGACCTTGGCCGGCAGGTGGAACAGATTGCGCAGCACCGTGGGAAAGATTTCGCTGTCCGCGCCGGCGGCCGAGGCGCCGATGCTGGACGGCTTCGTCTCCATATCGTGCCAGGTCTTGACGCCGCTGGTGCTCCAATAGGCGCAGATCGAAACTTCATTGCTGACACTGCCGACCCAGCCGAATTTGGCGGCGTCGAACTGCATGCCCTGGGCATGGCCCAGCAGCGGCTCAATCGCCAGTCCGCGGGCAAATGTGGCGATCACCGTGCCGTCCTTGTGCGCCACGTTGTAGAGATAGTTCATGACCTTGACGCCGCCCGCGCCCGGCATGTTCTGCGGCACCATTGTCGGATTGCCGGGAATATGCCGGCCCATATAGCGCGCCAGCGTGCGGGCATAGAGGTCGTAGCCGCCGCCCGGGCCAAACCCGACCAGCACTTGCACCGTCTTGCCGTGGTAGAAATCCGCAACCGGATCGGCGGCCTGCGCCTGGCCTGCACCCATCATCAGCATGACCGGGACGGTCATGAACGCAACCGCGCGTCCGAACCCCTTCATCTCACGACCTGCTCTCGTTTCAGGCGGCCACATGTGCGCGCGACTGAACCTGCATATTGACCAGCTCGAGCGGAGATTCGGTCTGCTCCAGCATTCCCCAGCTCTTCAGCCATTCCAGCGTCCGCTGCATTTCCTCGAGCGGAATCGGCGCCGGATCGCAAACCACGATACGGCTTTCGCGAATGTCTTCAGGCTTTAAGGTCCCGATCTCCGGATCCCTGGCTTTATGATAATCGATGAAATAATGCAGATAGGCTTTCTTGTTGGCGTTGATGAGCGCCACTGCCTTGCGCACCGCGCGGTTGAACGCGCCATAGGTTTCTGCATCGACGCGGTCGGATGCGACCTCAGTGCCGTGATAAAAAGCCGAGCAGATCGTCCGGCAGCCCTTTTTTTCCGCCAAAGTGATATAGGGTTCGGTCAGTGTCGTGGCTTCAAGTTCGCCGCGCATCATGGAATCGAAACGAAAGCGTGAACCGTTCGGCGCCTTGCAGACCTTGATCAGTTCGCGCGGCAGAAAGCCCTCAAGCAGGTGCAATGCAAGGTAATGTGTGCCGAAATAGAACGGCACGCCGACACTGCGATTCGCGAGCTGTTGTGCCGTATAGACCGGTGATTCCGGGCGCACCACGATGGCAGCATAGGTGACGATCCCACGGCGGCCGAGCTGGCGCGAGCCGACGCCAGTATCCTGCACCCGGCAGTAATTGCCCCACTCGCAGGCGTTGTACATATCGGCCTGGCCCTGCTCGAGCAGGCGACCGTGGCTGGAAAACGGGTTCAGACCTCTTTCACTGGTGACGCCGGTCTCGGTTTTCTTCTCGACGCCTTTGTCGCGGTCGGCCCATTCGATCTGCAGCCCTTCCGCTTCAAACAGGCCCTCGTCAAACGCAACCAATTCGGGCAAGCCCTGGAACGGGGCGGTCGTCTCCAAAACGAGCTTCTTCACGGTCATGCTCCTTTGCCAATTCCGGGGCGATCCGCAGCGGCAACTGAGCCGGCGATCAGCCGTAAATCTGTCGCAGAAGGATTAAGCCCAACCGCTTGCATGGTCAAACCACAGCACTACAACGAGGCTTTGTGCCTGTATTTCGGCATGCAAAGAGTTAAACTGCCGGCGTGCGGGGCAATGGAGCGATTTTGGCAATGATTCTGAAAACTTCATCCATCTGCGCTGTTGTTGCCGGAGGTCTGGTTACGGTTGCGGGCCCGGTCTCGGCCGACGACCCGATCCCCGATCTTTCCGGTCAGTGGAGTCACAGCAACCTCAACCTTGAGCAGCCGGCCGCAGGGCCGAAGATCATGACCAACACGCTGCTCAAAAACGGCTTGATCGACGATAATGCGGGCCGGGTGACCGACTATAAAAGCCCGCTGCTGACGCCGCTCGCCTCCGGCATCGTCAAAGCTCATGGCGAATACACAATCACCGGGCTGTCGCTTCCCGATCCGCATAACCAGTGCTGGCCGGAGGCGCCCCCGTTCGCCGAGTCGATCCAGATTCAATTCATGGTCGTGCAGCGGCCAAACGAAGTTGTCCTGATTTATTCCAATGACCAGAGGGTCCGCCACATTCCGCTGAACGTGCCCCATCGTCAGCCCGTGATTCCTACCTATTCCGGCGATTCGGTGGGCCATTATGAAGGCGACACTCTCGTTGTCGATACGGTCGGAATAAAGCCGACCAAGTGGCCGGTGGTCGACCGCTATGGCACCCCGCACAGTGACGCGATGCATGTCATCGAACGCTTCAGGCTGATCGACGGCAAAGCGTCAATGGACGCGATGGCGGCGCACCGCCGTCTGTTCACCAAAGCCCCGATTCCCAAATTCGACGCCTATGGCGGCGCGCTTGATCTCAACCCGGCCCATAAGGGACTGCAGGTTTCGATGACGGTCGAAGATCCGAAGATGTACACGCAGCCGTGGGACGCTTTGGTGACATACCGGCCGGAGACAGATTGGCCGGAAATGGTATGCGCCGATCCGCCGTCGCTAACCAATACGACTCTGCTGGATGTTGGCGCGGGTCCGCGCGATGTTCCGGTCGCGCAGAAACCGGATTTCTGATCCGCATGTCGCCTGCGTCGGGTTGCGTTAGACTCATTGTCACCGGGGCGCTGCTTGTCGTCAGTGGCGCCGCGGCGGCCGATGGCCCCCGCATCCCTGATTTGTCCGGTGACTGGGGACGCAGCAATTTCAATCTCGAACAACCGGCGGCCGGACCGCAATTCATCGTCAATACGCTGCACAAGAAAGACGGCACCATCGACGATGATGCCGGGCGATTGGGCGACTATAGAAGTTCGCTGCTGACGCCGGCGGCTTCGGCCATTCTCAAGGCGCATGGCGAATTCTCCATGACCGGGCAGTCGATCCCCGACCCGCACAACCAGTGCTGGCCGGAGCCGCCGCCATTCACCATGGAGATTCAACTTGAGGTGCTACTCCTGCAGCGCGCGGACGAAGTTGTCCTGATTTATTCCAATGGCCAGCGTACGCGGCACATCCGGCTGAATTCGTCACATCCGAATCCGCTGGCGCCGACCTATGTCGGTGACTCCGTCGGCCATTTCGAAGGCGATACGCTGGTCGTCGATACAGTCGGGATCAAGCCTGGGCGCTGGCCTGTGCTTGACCGCTACGGCACCCCGCACAGTGACGCGCTGCATGTCATCGAGCGATATCGCCTGATCGACGGAAAGGCCGCCGAAGACGCAATGGTTGCGCATCATCGCGAATTCACCAAAGCCCCGGTCGCCAAAGCCGACGCCTATGGCGGCATTTTCGATGACGATACGAGTCACAAGGGCCTGCAGGTGTCGGTCACAGTTGACGATCCCAAGATGTTCAAGCAGCCCTGGACTGGTTTTGTGACCTACCGGCCGGAATCCAATTGGCCCGAAATGATCTGCGACGACCCGCCTTCGTTGTCCAATACCACTCTGCTGGAAATTGGCGGTCCACCGCGACAGGGTCCGATCGCCGCGAAAGCCGACTTTTGACAACCTCCGGAGCCAAACCTGGTCACGAACCGGTCAACGGTCGGGGCTTGGAGGTCACCGGGAGCTCAGATAGGCTTTCGCCAACAATAGGGGTTTGGTCGGAGTCCGGGATGGCGCAGCGCGAAGTCGTCAATATTGTAGATGTCGTTGAGACCCAGGAGAGGACCTGGTTCGCCTGGTCGCTGTTCCTGCTGTGCTGTCTCGTCATGCTGGTGGATGGCTTCAACCAGCAATCGCTGAACTATGCGGCTCCCGCCATCATCAAGGACTGGCACATCCAACGCGCGATGATGACGCCGGTCTTCGATATCAACATCTTCGGCTGGATGATCGGTTCGATAGCGTTCAGCATGCTGGCCGACCGCTATGGGCGCAAAACGGCCATTCTTCTCGCGGTATTCGTGTTCGGTATCTTCACCGCATCGCTGCCGCTGGCAACGGATCTCGTGCAGCTTTCGATTTTGCGGTTCATTTCTGCGCTCGGCATCGGCGGCGGAATGCCAATGGCGATTTCGCTGATGGCGGATTACGCACAGACCAAAACCCGCGGCCTGAAGGTGACACTTTTGTATCTCGGCTACACCGGAGGATCATCCGGAGGGGGATTTCTCGCCGCGGCACTCACGCCGGTTTACGGCTGGAAATCCGTGTTCCTGGTCGGCGGCGTGGTCAGCATCCTCATTGGCGTGGTGCTGCTTGTGGCGCTGCCGGAATCGGTTCGCTTCCTTGTGCTCAATAAGGGATCAAAGGATCGCATCCTGAACTACGCGCGCAAATTGAAGCCCGGCGCGGCATTCGCATCCGATACGCAATTCATCATTCATGAGACCGCCAAAAAGGGCGTTCCGGTTGCGCATTTGTTCACCGAAGGCCGCAGCGCCATGACCCTGTTCCTGTGGTTTGCGCTGGGCCTGTCCTTTGTCACGCACTTCTTCCTGTCGGCGTGGCTGGCAACCCTGTTCTCGGAATATTCGAACTCCATGTCGATTCCCATGGCTCAGCGGACGGCGGCGCTGTTCCAGATGGGCGCCGGGTTCGCGTGGTGTGTCGGTTATCTGCTCGACAAGCGTGGGATTCCGACAGTGACCTGGGCGATGCTGCTCGGCGCGCTGCCGGTCGCTGCGCTCGGCCTCGTCGCCGGCGCCTATACCGGCGTGACCATGGGTGTCGCATTGGTGGCGGGCATCCTGGTGCTCGGCGGCGGGATCGGCCTGAACGCAATTTCCAGCATGATCTATCCGACCTTCATCCGGTCGACCGGAACCGGCGCTGCCTTCGCGGCGGCACGTATCGGCGCATTGATGGGCCCTGCGATTGCCGGTTACCTGATCTACCTGCAGACGCCGCTGCAAACGATTTTCATCGTGGCTGCTCTGCCGATGCTGGCTGCAGGGGCTGCGACTTTCATGCTGGAACGGTCAATGACGCCGGAATCGGCGCGCGAGATGGCGTCGCGTTCGGCACTTGCGCGGCACTGACTTGCGGAGTCTGAAGCGCCTGTTGGCCGATGCCGGGCGTGTGCTCGCCCATGAGGGCCAGGGCGATTACGTTGCCGGCCATGTCTCGCTGCGGTTGCCGGACCAACCCGATCTTTTCCTGATGAAGCCTGCCGGCATCGGTCTCGAAGAGATGAGTGACGAGAATATTATTACGGTCGATCTCGAAGGCACGAAGGTTGAAGGCGCGGCCGGGCGGCACAACGAAGTATTCATTCATTCCGAAGTGCTGCGCGCGCGCCCCGATTGCGTCGCGGTGGTGCACACCCATGCACCCTATGCGGTGGCGTTTTCGTCGCTCGGCAAGCCCCTGCTTGCGGTGTCGAATGACGGCGCGTTTTTCGCCAATGGCCTGCCGGTGTTCGAGGAAACCACCGAGCTGATCATTACCAAAGCGCGTGGACAGGCGGTGGCGCGGACCCTTGGGCAGTACGGCGCACTGCTGCTGCGCAATCATGGCATTGTCACGGCCGCCCCGACGATGGAAGAGGCGGTGTGGCTGGCGCTCAAGCTCAATCAAGCCTGCCACTTGCAGCTCATGGCCGAGTGGGCAGGCGGCCCGAAGCGTGTCGGTGATCCGCAGCAGGCGAAGACCAAAGGCGCCTATGCCAGCCGGCCCGACATTCACACCGGCGTTTTCGAATACGTGCTGCGGCGCGCGAGCAAGTGAAGCGAACCAATATCGTGATCGTCGGCGCGGGACCGGTCGGCCTCGCGCTGGCCGGCGATCTCGGATGGCGGGGAATCTCCTGCACAATTGTCGAAAAAACCGAAGGCGCGATTGTTCAACCGCGCATGGATCTGGTCGGCGTTCGCACCATGGAGTTTTGCCGCCGCTGGGGCATCGCCGGCTGGGTACGCGCTGCGCCATATCCGCGCGATTACCGGCAGGATTACATCTGGGTTTCGGCGGTGACCGGCTTTGAATTCGGCCGCGAACCTTTTTCCAGCCTGGACGATGAACCATGCCCGCCGCAAAGTCCCGAAAAGCGCGAGCGCTGCCCGCAGGACATGTTCGATCCGGTTCTCGTGCGCTTTGTGCGCTCGTTTCCGCACGTTGAACTGCGCTACCGCACCGAACTGACGGGCCTCGTGCAGCACGCGAACGGTATCGCGGCGACTGTGATGACGGATGGCAGCGAGGAGGTAATCGAGGCGGATTATCTTGTTGGAACGGATGGCGCCGCCAGCACAGTGCGACGCCTGCTCGATATCCCGATGAGCGGAAATCCGGCGCTGACCTACACCACGAATGCGATATTCCGCTGTCCCGAATTCAATCACTTGCACGATAAAGGCGAATTCTACCGCTTCATCATCATCCATCCCGAAGGGACTTTCGCCACCATCGTTGCGATCAATGGACACGACCGCTTTCGGTTTTCCATTGTCGGAAGTGAGGAAAAGCGGACCTATTGCGAAGGAGAAATCCGCGGGGCCATCATGACCGCATTCGGCAAATCATTCGATTTCGAGATTTTGTCGATTTTGCCGTGGGTCCGGCGTGAACTGGTGGCCGATCAATTTGCTTCCGGGAGAATATTTCTTGCCGGCGACGCGGCGCACCTGACCTCGCCGACCGGCGGGTTCGGCATGAACATGGGTATTCAGGATGCGGTCGATCTCGGCTGGAAACTGGCCGCGGTGCTGAAGGGTTGGGGCGATAAGAATTTGCTCGCCTCCTACGATATCGAACGCCGTCCGGTGGCGATACGAAATGTCCGCGAGGCAAGCGGCAATCTCAATCGCATGCTCAGCCCACGGAGGATGAAGGCGCCGCCGGAGGCGTTCCTCCCGGGTCCTGCGGGCGACGCAGCACGTGAGACATTCGGCCGCGCGTACACGGAGATGATGAAGCGGGAATGGTTCTCCATCGGAATCCATCTCGGCTATCGCTACGAGAGCTCGCCGATTATCGTTGCGGATGGCACGCCGGAACCGCCCGATACCGTGACCACCTATGAACAGACGGCGCGCCCGGGACATCGCGCGCCGCATGAATGGCTGGCGCCGGGCCGTTCGACACTCGACCTTTTCGGGCGCGGGTTTGTATTGTTGCGTTTGGGAGCGCATGCGCCCGGTGCTCAACCCTGGCTCGATGCTGCGGAGCGTGTCGGCCTGCCGCTTCAGGACGTGCCGGTTACTTCGGATGAGATATTGGATTTGTATGGCAATCGCCTTGTCCTGGTACGTCCGGACGGACATGTCTGCTGGCGCGGCGACGACAATCGGGCCGATCCACAGCGCATCATCGACATTGTACGGGGCGCGGCATGACAGATGATTTGATGCGCGCGGGTAGCCTCGATGAGCTTTACACGCTGCTGAAGCCGCTGAGCACCGGGCCGGGCTGGAACAAGCCGGCGCCATCGCTATGGGACGAGCCGCGCAAGACTTTTGTGCCGTTCCGCTGGCGATACGA